>CALGOE010000148.1 GCA_937958145.1 uncultured Desulfobacca sp. | reverse complement strand
CCCTGGCGGCGCTGGCCGCCCAGGCCCGCCTGCTGGTGACCGTTGACTGTGGTATCAGCAACGCCGCTGAGGTGGCCCAGGCCAAGGAACTGGGGTTGGAGATCATCGTCACCGACCACCATGAGCCTCCGGCCCAGTTGCCCCCGGCCCTGGCGGTCATCAACCCCAAGCGCCCCGACTGCGGCTATGCTTACAAAGACCTGGCCGGCGTCGGCGTGGCCCTCAATCTGGCCTTGGGTCTCCGGGCCCACCTGCGGGAAGAGGGGTTTTTCCGGCGCCGGCCTGAACCCAATATTAAAGATTATCTTGACCTGGTGGCCCTGGGGACTGCGGCCGATGTCTCCCCCCTCACCGGCGTCAATCGTATCCTGGTCAGCCAGGGCCTGCGGGTCTTGGCCGAGAGTCAGCGGCCGGGTCTCCTGGCCCTCAAGGAAGTGGCCGGACTCCCCAGCGGTCCTCTGGCCCTGCGGGATGTGGTGTTCCGACTGGCCCCCCGCCTGAATGCCGCCGGCCGCTTGGGGCAGACCCAGGCGGCGTTGGAACTGCTGCTCACCGATGACTGGCAACAGGCCCGGCAACTGGCCCAGATCCTGGATCGGCTGAATCGCGACCGCCAGGCCGAACAGGCCGCCATTTTGGCTGCCGCCGAAGACCAGATCCGGCAACAGGGATTCCTGCCAAGGCCGGCCCTGGTCCTGGCCGCGCCCGGCTGGCACTCGGGCATCATCGGCATTGTCGCCGCCAAACTTACCGAGCGTTATCATCGCCCGGTGGCCCTGATCTCCCTGGCCGATGGCCTGGGCCGCGGTTCAGCCCGGTCCATCGAGTCTTTTGACCTCTACGCCGGCCTGCGCGCCTGTCAACAACACCTGCTCCAATTCGGCGGTCACCCGGCCGCCGCCGGGTTTACCCTAGCCGAGGCCCAGGTCGACGCCTTCCGCCAGGCCTTTGAGGAAGTGGTGGCCGCCGCTGTGGGCCCGGAGGCCGGTCTGCCCGATCTGACCGTGGATGCCGAGGTGACCCTGTCTCAGCTGGATGAGGAATTCTTTTTCCACCTCAACCGGTTGCGCCCATTTGGACCGGGCAATCCCCTCCCTGTGCTGGCCAGCCTGCATACCGAAGTCGTGGATTCCTGGATTGTGGGCAACGATCACCTCAAGGTGAAATTGGCCCAGAACGGCAAGGTTATGACCGCCATTGCCTTTGACCAGGCCGGGCTTCACCCCCTGCGGGGCAGCTTCGACCTGGCCCTGAGCCCCAGAATCAAATTCTATCAGGGCCGGGCGCAACCGGAACTCCATCTCCTGGACCTGGGCCCCGCGGCGGAAATGAACTGACCTGGGCCACCTGTGCCCCGGTCCGCCCGGAGAGCGGTGGTTTCTCTGGGGCAGAAAATTTCTTGGCGATCGCTTGACAGATTGTTTTGGGTCTGTTAATTTTAATGGAGATTGTGCGTGGGGCTGTAGCTCAGTTGGGAGAGCGCTTGAATGGCATTCAAGAGGTCGTCGGTTCGACTCCGATCAGCTCCACCAAAATTCGAACAGGAAAAGGCACCTTGCCAAAGAGGGTAGGGTGCCTTTGGCATTTTAGCCCCGGAAGCGGCCGAAGGACCCAAATATCCCTTGACAACTCAGGCCGGGGTTGATACATACATTTTATGTTAAGAATTACCATAAAATCCTTTTGGGGCTGGTGGTTTCTTTCCGGAACCCCGGCGCCCTGACATCATCTGCACAACCGCCGCGGGTTCCTTCAAGGGGGCCTGCGGCTTTTTTTCTGTCTGACCTTGGCCGTGGGATTCCCCCCACGGCTTTTTCGCGGCGGCAGGAGGGAGAGGTCATGCTCATTGTCATGGATAAAGAGGCCACCGAGGAGGAGATCGCCGCCGTGGTGGCCAAGATTGAGGCCCTGGGGTATGCCGCCCAACCCATTCCGGGGGGACAGCGCACCGCCATCGGTATCCTGCGCAATCCCGGTCCGGTGGATCCGGCCTTGTTTGTGGACCTGCCCGGGGTGCAGGAGGCCATTCCCGTCTCCCGGCCCTATAAACTCGTAAGCCGGGAAATGAAACGGGAAGATACGGTGGTGGAGGTCGGGAGCGGGATCAAGGTCGGCGGCGGCCATTTTGTTATTATGGCAGGACCTTGCGCCGTGGAGAGCGAGGTCCAGGCCCTGACCATCGCCCGGGCGGTCAAGGCGGCCGGCGCCAATATCTTCCGGGGCGGCGCCTTCAAGCCCCGCACCTCGCCTTACAGCTACCAGGGCTTGGAGGAAGCAGGGCTGAAGATCTTGGCCAAAGTTCGGGCCGAAACCGGCCTGCCCATCGTCACCGAGGCCATTGACCACTATTCCCTGGACCTCGTCGAAGAGTATGCCGACATCATCCAGATCGGCGCCCGCAATATGCAGAATTTCTCCCTGCTGCGCCGGGCCGGCCAGGCCCGCAAACCGGTGCTGCTGAAAAGGGGGCTCTCCGCCACCTTGGATGAGTTCTTCATGGCCGCGGAATACGTGCTTTCGGAAGGCAATACCCAGGTGATTCTGTGCGAGCGGGGCGTGCGGGGCATCGGCAGCCATGCCCGCAATACCCTGGATCTGGCCGCCATCCCCTTTGTCAAACGGGAAAGCCACCTGCCCATCATTGCCGATCCCAGCCATGCAGCCGGCCGGCGTTTGTTGGTGGCGCCTTTGGCCCGGGGGGCGGTGGCCGTCGGTGCCGACGGCCTCATGATCGAGGTGCATCACGACCCGGCCCATGCCCTTTCGGACGGCCCCCAATCCCTCTATCCCGAGCAGTTTGCCGCCCTCATGACCGAAATCACCACGCTGCGGCCGGGACGCTGGTCATGAAGACCTTTGCCGTCCACCTGCCCGGCCAGGATCGTTCGTACGACATCATCTTGGATCAGGGCAGTCGGCAGCGCCTGGATGATTATTTGGCTCGCGTCCTGCCCAACCGCAGGATCTGGCTGGTGAGCGATACCCGGGTGGCCCGGCTCTATGGCCATGAGATGCTGGCGCACCTGCAAAAGCAGGGTTTTGAGGCCAACCTTCTGACGGTGGCCCGGGGCGAGCGCAGTAAATCCTGGCCGGTGGCCCTCCGCCTGTTTCAGCACCTGCTGGCCCAGGGCGCGGACCGGGGGAGCGCCCTGGTGGCCCTGGGAGGCGGGGTCGTGGGCGACCTCACCGGCTTTGTGGCCGCCCTGTTCATGCGCGGCATACCTGTCGTTCAGGTGCCCACCACCCTGCTGGCCATGGTGGATGCCAGCATCGGCGGCAAGACCGCCATCAACATCCCGGCCGGCAAGAATCTGGTGGGGGCCTTTCATCAGCCCCGTCTGGTTCTCATTGACCCGGAAGTGCTGGTGACCCTGCCGCGGCGGGAGCGGCGCCAAGGCTTGGCCGAAGTGGTGAAAATGGGATTTATCCGGGATGCCGAACTCCTGGCCCTCCTGGCCGGGCCAGGCCAGCGCTTGGGGCAGGACCGCAAGCTTCAGCCCGGTGCTCTCCTCCTGGAGATCATCGGCCGCGCCGCCGGGGGCAAGGCCGCAATCGTGGCGGCCGATGAACGGGAGGGAGACCGACGCCGCCTCCTGAATTTTGGCCATACCCTGGGCCATGCCCTGGAGAAGGCCTCCCGTTTCCGCCTGCAGCACGGTGAAGCCGTGGCCGTCGGCATGGCTGCGGCCCTGGACCTGTCGGTGGCCCTCAGCGGTCTGCCGGCGGCGGCGGCCGCGGAGGGCAAAAAACTCCTGCAGACCCTGGGTCTGCCCATCCAGGCGCCGCTGTTGCCTCAGGAGGAAATACTTCAGGCCCTGCTGGTGGATAAAAAAAAACAGGGCCGGCGCCTGGTCTTTGTCCTGCTGCGCCGGCTGGGAGAAGCGGTGGTCCACCCTGATGTGCCGGCGGCGATGGTGGCGGCCTGGCTGGAGAAAAACCGTCAGCGCTGAGGGGCCAGGAACAGGAAAACAGGCGTCAGAGGTCAATCACAGATCACCCTGGCTCATTCTTTGTGGAGGATGCCTTAATCTTCAGGAAAAGTTCGATATCCGCCGGCGCCGTCTACCCCGTTTCCCTGGGTTGCGCCAAGAACCGGGTGGACACGGAAATCATGTTGGCCCAGCTCGAGGAGGCAGGATGGCAGCTTACCTCTGAGCCCGAGGCGGCCGATCTGTTGTTGGTCAATACCTGCGGCTTTCTGGCCACGGCCGCCCAGGAGGCCATTGATGCCATTCTGGAACTGGCGGCCCTAAAGGAGAACCGTCCCGGGGTGCGGCTGGTGGTGGCCGGTTGTCTGGTCCAGCGCTATCAACAGGACCTTCCCGCCCTGTTGCCGGAAGTGGATCTGTTTGTGGGCGTCAATGATTTCCCGGATCTGGTGACCCTTCTGGCCGCTGGTGCCGAGCCGCCGCGCCTGGCCTGCCGGCGCCCCTGGCTGACCTATGGGGAGGTCTGGCCCCGGCGTCTGACCACGCCGTTTTACAGTGCCTATCTCAAGATCGCCGAAGGCTGCAGCCACCGCTGCACCTACTGCACGATCCCCGGCATTCGCGGGCCGTATCGGAGCCGGCCCCTGGCAACGGTAGTAGCCGAAGCGCGCCGGTTGGCCGACCAAGGAGTCATTGAACTCAATCTGGTGGCCCAGGATACCACGGCCTATGGCCAGGATTTAACCGGCCGCTCCCTGCTGCCCGATCTCCTGGCGGAATTGGCCCTTCTTAAGGAAGTCCAATGGATCCGGGTCCTCTACGGCCATCCCACCGGGGTCAGTCCGGAACTGCTGGCGGTCATGGCGGGGGCGGCCAAGATCTGTCCGTATTTTGACCTGCCGCTGCAGCACGTCAACGACCGCCTGCTGC
>CALGOE010000147.1 GCA_937958145.1 uncultured Desulfobacca sp. | reverse complement strand
TGGACGATTTTTTCCGATTTCCTGGCCTGCTCGGACAGGGGGATGGTATCGGTGACCACCAGCTTTTTGATGGGTGAGGCTTCGATGCGGTCAATGGCCGGCCCGGACAGAACCGGGTGGGAACAGCAGGCATAGACGGCTTTGGCGCCGTGATCCATGATCACCTTGGCCGCCTCGGTGAGGGTGCCGCCGGTGTCAATGATATCATCCAGGATGACGGCGATGAGATCCTTGACTTCGCCGATGATGTGCATGGCCTTGGCTTTGCCGGCTTCATCCCGGCGTTTATCAATGAAGGCCAATTTTGAACCCAGACGCCGGGCATAGGCCCGGGCCCGGGGCACACCGCCGGCATCAGGGGAGATCATGACCAGATTGTTTAGAAAGGTGGCTTTAATATAGGGCATCATGACCGGTGAGGCATAGAGGTTGTCCACAGGAATGTTAAAAAATCCCTGGATCTGGCCGACATGCAGATCCATGGTGAGAATCCGGTTGGCCCCGGCGCTGGTCAAAAGGTCGGCCACCAGTTTGGCGCTGATGGGCACCCGAGGCGCCACCTTGCGGTCCTGCCGGGCATAGCCGTAGTAAGGAATGACCGCTGTTATCCGTCGCGCCGAGGCCCTTTTCAGGGCATCGATCATGATCAACAGTTCCATGAGGTTGGTATTGACCGGGTGGCAGGTGGATTGAATCACAAAGACATCCCGTCCCCGGACATTTTCGCCAATCTCCACCTTAATTTCGCCGTCACTGAAGGTTCCTACCAAGGCCCGGCCCACCGGCATGGACAGACAGTTGCAGATCTCCCAGGCCAGATCAGGATTGCTGTTGCCGGCGAAAATTTTCAGATCGGTGTCCATCGTTCCGTACTCCACACACTAAAAATATGGCCCTGCCCGCTCGGGGCCCGCCACCGCTCAAACCCCGACCACGAGCATTTCCGAAGGTCACCCCCTCTGCCATTTAAACCAGATTATGTTAAAATATTCTCAAGGTCTTGGCAAGACGATTTTTTGGAATTCTCACGCGCGGCTCATCAAAGGGAAACACAATGGCGTTCACAACGGGAGCGGCGCTGGGCAGGTGCTTCGGTGGGACAACAGCAAGGAGGGTTTACCGGTGCGTTGTGGAGTTAAAAGGCATACCACACCCGGAACCAGTTATGGAGGGCTTCACCCCGGTCTTTGGTGCCAGGTTCCAGTTGGGTCCGGAGCAAGAAGCTCCATCGACCCAGGTCGTATTTGATCCCCGGACCGAAGCCGTAGAGAGGATCAGCCAATTGGGGGTTGCCGCGCCAACCGAAGGCGCCCGCGGTCGGTTTATAGAGGTAGCCGCTGATGCCGACCTTGAGGTGGGGCATGATATAATAATCCATGGAATAACGGAACAGGAGGTGGCTGGCCGGGCTGATGGGGGATTGCCCTGGCGGCTGGTCCTGGTTGTACAGGAACGAGACCCGCAATTCCGAAGCCGGGGACAACTGCAATCGTGTTGTTAACTGGGAGGTTGCCCCTTCAGCCGGTTCCAGGGCGCCGATCTTGCCCGCAAGGCCGCTGAGCAACAGTCGCGGCCGGCCCTCGGTAAAGGACACGGTCAGGGTCGGCTCGGCCTCTTTGGCCTCGCCAAGCTGAACTTCCAGGGAATTTTTAGGCGGCGTGGACGGTATCGGGGCCAGATCTCTGGCCGGGATGGAAGCAAAAACCGGGGAGGCCTGGCAGGAAAGGATAACTATCCCCAGGAAACAGAACAAGAGCCTAAGGCTTTGCCTGATTCTCCCCCGTAGCATTTTTCTCCCCCTTTACGAATAATGCTATAATAACCGAAACTCCAGGAAAAGTCAAGCCAATTTTAAAAATCGCCCGGTTTGGCTTTTCCAGACAGGAAAACCCGGATTAGATGTGGTCATTGGCAGCCCCGAAACTATTTATATTGGTTTTATCGGCAGGATAAGCTCAAAACCTCATAGATGTTGTGAAAATATGAGGCTGGGAGGGATGGGGGGAGCGCTATCATGGCCCCCTCCCTCTTTCCACCTTGCTGTTTCACTCTCCTGCTTCTCAGCCTCCCCAGGGCATGCGGGCATAGGTTTCGGTCAGGGCATCCCGGAACTGCCGGAAGAATTTTTCGTGGCTGGCCTCCCAATCCGCCAGCATGGCCAGGGCTAATTTGGCCTCACCTTCGGTCTTCTGGGACATGTTCTGATAGAATTCGCTCAGGTCCTTTTCAATGAGCCAGGCCAGGTTGAAGACGGTGACGTCCGGCACCATGGAGCCTTCCAAACAACGCTGCAGAAATTCGCTGCGGGCCCGGCCATCAAAGTAATCCACCGGCTTGAGGACCACATCCTCGACATCAGCCAGGCCGATTTTTTTGCCCGCTTTGATATGGCCGATCAGGCGCTGGAGGAATTCGATATGCTTCTCCTCCTCCTGAATCAGGCGTTGAAAAGCGGACACCGCGGCGCCGATATTCAGGCGGGCCAGGGAATCCTGAAAGAACTTTTTGCCGGTCTCCTCCTGGTTCAGGGCATACTCAAAAATCTTGATCAGACCTTCTTGTCCTTGCATGGTGATCCTCCACATGGTAAGGGGTGAACTGGTTCGGCCTGTTTTTGCCAGACCCAATGCCATTTCAAATTAAGCCAGATGATATAAACAATCATAAAAACGGTGGATACTGCCGCCGGTACCGAAGTCTGGGGGCTGAACAGGGTCAGGGCCAGGCCGCCGGCCAGACCGTAGTTTTTTAATGTCCCCAGGAGCACGAGGCTGGTCTGGCGCGGCTGACTGATGCCCCGCCAACGGCAGCACCAGGCAATGATTTCCCCCCAAAAAAACGTTGTTGCCAGAGCAATGCCCATCACCGGCAGCAGGGCCAGGGGCTGCTGCAGAAAGAGCTGGCGGTTCAGACCGACGATGGTGTAAGTGATGAGAAAAAAAGACCAATTGGTGATGGTGCCTTTATACGGTTCCAGGACCCGGTCCCAGCCCCAGCGCTGTAGCAGGGCGGCAAGGAGGAGCGGTATCAGGATTAATTGGGTGACGATAACGGCGATTTTGGCAGGGTGGACCAGAACGTCGTGGCCCAGGAAAAGCCAGGCACCCAGGGGAGTGAGGACAAGGGCGCTGAGATAACACCCCACGGTCCCCAGCAAGGAAAAGAGCCGATCGCCACCCAGGAGTTGGGTAAAGGGGATCACGGCCACCGCCGGCGGCACTACGGCCAGAATGACAAAGCCGTTGCGGATCTCGGGGTTATTGATGAGCAACTGACTGAGTACCAATTGCAGGCCGCCCAGAAGGAGGAAATTGGCACCTAAAGCGAGGATGGTGGGGGCGAGGAAAGAGCGCGGGGACCGCAGGACCTCCAGGGGCACGCCCAGGACGGAAAGGGTCATGACCAGACCCAGGGCCGGCAGGACCAAGGCTTCACTCCAGGGCGCACCCTGTCCGGCCCCCAGGCCGAACAGGAGGGCCAGGATGAGAATAACATCACGATTCCGCAGCAGGTTGAGCATATCAACAGACCCGGCTGAGTTTTTGGGCCGCGGTCGCATCGTAGAGGAGCGGCGGCCACGCCCGCCCGGCCAGCAGGTGGCGGGCGGCTTCCACCAGAAAGCCGCCGATCACCTGATTCGTCATGATAACGGCCGGGTTGGGCTGGTAGATACAAGCGGCCCGACTGCGGCCACGGCTTGCCGCCATCCGGCTCTGTTGGACCGCAGACATATCCAGGACGGCTGCCGGGGTCTGGGGCTGCAGGGTGGGGTGATAGGCTACAACCTGACCCTGGGAGACATCGGCGCCGCCGCTACACAGCGGCGTGCCGGCGGCCGCACACGCCTCGCTGATCAGAATGCGACTGGCAAAATTATCAACACAATCAAAGAGGAGGTCAAACTTCCCGGCATCCTCTGGCTGAAAAAAAGCCGTCTGCGACTGGGCCTGGACGCCGCAATCCTGCTGCAGCCGCATCGCCAGGGTCTGGGCTTTGCCGGCCCCCACGGCCCCACCAAAGAATATTTGGCGATTGAGGTTGGTCACTTCGATAATATCCGGGTCAATCAAGGTTATATGCCGGAAACCGGCCAGGGCCAGTCCCAAACCGACAAAATTGCCCAGGGCCCCGGCGCCGACCACGGCGATGTTTGGCTGCTCAGCCAACGCCGGCCAGCGCCGACTTTCATAGGCGGTGATCTCGGCGGAGCTCTGGCCGGTCATCAGAATCTTTTTTACTTCTTCTAACATAAGACCGGCGGTGATGATGTCCAGGACGCCATCCAGTTTTGCCGGAGTTTCCTGGGGCAGTTGGCGCTCAGGCAACAGGTCCGGCAACTCAAGCCATTCCCGGCCGCGTTGATAGGTGAAGACGGCGAAGCCGTGGTTTTGTTGTTCTTGCCAACGCTTGGCCCGGACTATGGTGCGGCGCTGCTGAAAGCCGTATTCCAGAAGGATTTTGCTGGCCAGGGCAAAATGGCTCGCATCCACCAGGGGATGGCAGTCCCGCAGGGCTTCCAGGCAGAGGGGATGGCTGAGGTAGCCGGTGAGATGTTGGAGATGCCAGTCGGGGTTCAAGGCCCTGGCCAGGGCGATGAGGCGCTCATCCAAGCTTGGCGCCATCACCCTGACTTCGTTGAGCCCCAAGGCTGCTGCCCCGAGCAGAAAAAGAGACGTCAGTTGCGGCTCATCGCCGACCACACCGATCCGGGCCCGGCTGAGCAGTTCCTGGCGCCACTCCGGGATGCGCAATTGTCGATCCAGGCGAGGGCTGACCACAGGGTTACAGTCCCTCCAATTTGGCCGGGATAGAGGGGACAGGGGATAATCTGGTGCGTACCTCTTCTGCCAAGGCCTCGCAATCCGCAGCAGTGAGCTGTCGGCCGTCCGGCACCAGGATCATCTCAGCCGCCTGATGGCTGACAAAGGTGCGGCCGGAGAGGATACCCCGTTTCTTGTAATGGATTTCCTGCTCATGCCAGCCGTCGTCGCCGATGACCACGGCGTAGCAGAAACCGCCGTATTCGGTCTCCCATAACCGGGCCGAGCGCACCGGCACGTCGGTGATGAGGGTGACGCTCCCGGGGATGAGGTCCGCCTCGGTCCAGCTGCCGTCGGTCAGACAGACCAGGTCCTGGATGCCCACCTCCACTTTGGCCACCGGCAGCCAGAGTTGGGCCGTGACATAATCCAGCACCGTGGCCTGATTGGCCGCATCAATCGCCGAGAAATGCTGCAGGGCCAAGTCGCCGTGGGAGTGGATCCAACCATTGATCAACATGGCATCGGGCAAGGCCTCCCGGAAAGCCGCGATCTGCTCGGCGGCCAGACTGACGTATTGATCCTGATTCTGCTCATTGACCGGCAGGCCGATATCCACGATGAGTTCCGGCTGTTGCTGCCAGGCCAGGGTAAAGCCGTACCATTCATAGCTCTGGCCGTAAATGGTGCGCACCAGGGCATTAATGGTAAACGCCTTCTCCCGGGCAAAGGGGGTCATGGCAATCTTTTGGGGCAGAGCGGCCAGGCAAATTTCCGGCGCTGCCGATTTTTTCAGGTCAGCCAGACGTTTGAGTCTCAAAACAGCCTCCGGCGGATATAGTTTTCATCCACCTGCAGCGGGCCCGTATAACTGCCGGGCAGCCGGAACATGTCCTCACCCAGGATGCAATGCAGGATACTGATCAGCCCGCGGGCGCCGGTGCGCTCCTTTTGGGCCCGCAGGGCCACGGCTTTCAGGGCCTCGGGGGCGAATTCCAGGTCAATCCCCCAAGTCTTGAAGTCATGGATATAGGCTTTCAGAGGGCTGTCCTCGCTGTGCGTCAAGATAGCGACCAGATCCTCGGTGGTCAGCAGATCATAGGTTACCCGCACCGGAAAACGGCCCATGAGCTGGCGTTCCATGCCAAAGACCACCAGGTCTTCGGTCAACAGGTGGTCCCGCCAATCACCGCTGAAGCCGTGGCGATCCAGACGTTTTTGCACAATCGTGTCCAACTTGTCAAAGACGCCGCCGGCGATAAAAAGGACGTGTTTGGTGGACAGAGTGAAACGCTCTTTACCCACTTCCAGAGTATTTTCCACCCCTTCCACCAGCTTTAAGAGGCCCTTTTGCACACCCCGACCGGAGACATCCCGCTGGGTGACGGCTTCGGCCGCCACCTTATCCATTTCATCCAGATAGACAATACCCATTTGGGCCACTTGGGGGTTGCCGCCGGCGGCCACCAACAGATCCAGCAGGATATCGGCGGTGTTGCGGCCCACGTAACCCGTTTCGCTGAACTTGGTCAAGTCTTCCACCACAAAGGGGACACCCACCAGGGTTGAGGCGGTTTCAGCCGTATAGGTCTTGCCGCAGCCGGTGGGACCGATGAGGACGATGTTGGCCTTGGGAGTCCGGGTTTGGCGCAAAGCCTGATCGATGTCTTTGCCATTATGGCCCAGAGATTCTTTCAAGGCGTGGCCCAAGCGGCGGTAATGAAAGGCAATGGCCGTGGCCATGATCTTTTTCCCCTTCTCCTGGCCGATGATGAAGCGGTCCAGATCCTGCTTCAGGGCCTGGGGGGTTTTGGCAAATTCGATGATGTGTTCCACTGCGGCTTCGACCTTTTGCTGCCGCTGAAATTCGATCTTTTCCTGGATGCGCCGACGGGTCTGATCGGAGATAAAATCATACATAACAATGCTCTTGGTGGATGGTGAAAGGTTTGGCCTGCTAGCCTCTGGGTTTCAAAGTTATTTCGGCCAACCAGCGCTTTGCTGGCGCCAGATGGCGGTCAACGATGTTCTCGCCAGGGACATGGGATCTATCTTGGCGTGCCCTTGCCAGAGCTGGTGGCTGATGGTGATTTCGCCGGGGGTGCGGGCATAGCCGAGATACGGATTGTCATATTCCTGGAGAATGGCCATGGTCAATTGGTATTGTGCGGCGCTCAGCAGCGGGAAGAGGCTGCGGCGCTCGCCAGGCGTCAATGTCTCACGGCGAGGGCGCTCGCTCTCAAGGTCGGCCAGACCGGTCAAGCCAAACATCTGCACGATGGCCGCCACCGCGGCAAAGGCTGTCGGCGGCCAGATCTGCTGGCCCGGCTTTTGCTCCCGGCCGGCTTTAATGCGGTCCAATAGTAGCGCCATAATCGCAGTCACCCGTGGCCTGCTTTGGCCGGTATAATCGTGTCATTCTCACCTGTTTTTCACTTCCAACTCGCCAGACAGGAGTCTGGGATCATTTTTGGGCAGGCGCCAGTCGGCAAAATCTACCACCGAATGGTGTTGCCCGAGGCCATCCAGGCTGTTATAGCCGTTGCGTTTGCGGCTGTTGTAGCCATAATAAAGGGCATTCAGGCCTTCTTGCAGAGCCCGGATCACCGCCGGCGCAGAAAACTCCTGGGGGGGCTGATAATCTGTCAGACAGATGGGCTGCCGGGGCGCCAACCGCCGTAATAACGGATGTTTGTACGTGTCCAAGACCACCGGCTGGAACGGCCCGGCGGTGGAGACAGCCACCCGGCAGTCAGGGAAGAGATAAGGCCGGCCGTAGTAATCCTGCAAGACAAAAGGGCCGCTCCTCTTATAGACCCAATAGGCCCCCGACCGTTTGGCGTCCCGGCAGAAGCCGATGCCATCAACCTCGGCGGCGCCCCGAGCGGCCAGAATGAGCAGAACGGCCAACTGGCGCTCGGGCAGGTGCTGCCACGATTGGAGCGCAGCCAGCTCCTCCTGACGCCGGGCCAGCTCCCGGGCAATAATACGCGCCTGCAAAGCCTGGTGCAGCCACTGCTGCAAGGCCGGCCCCCCGGCCGGGGGAGGGGGCAGCGCGGCGACCGCCGCCTGGCGGGCCGCCAGCCATTGCACGACCCCCTGCAGGGTGGCCACCTGCTCCGCCAAGGCCCTCAATAAAGAGTCGGCCCGGACGGGCGTGGGCAGAGAAGCCGCCAAAGCGGCCAACACGGCCTCGACATTCCTCCCCTGCGGCCGCTTTTTCCCTATCCGGGTGCGCAGGAAATAGGGGAAAACCTCGAAAAGGATGGCCTGCAGCGTGGAATCGAGGAGCGGCCGACAGGTAGCCAACCGGGACAGGATTTCCCCAAGACAAGCCTTTCGGGCCCGCTCATACTCCTCGGGAAAAACCGCATCATAGTGGTCCACCAGGGCTGCCAGAGACAGAGATTGGATGAAATAATGGCCCTGCCGCTGCAGCAGGGGGGTTGCCGGGCCCGCATTCAGGTCTGTCGCCTCGCAGGAGCAGACCGCGGCCCTGCCCTCCCCTCCCCCGGCCGCCACTGCCGCGGCAATGTCGGGATCAAACAGCAACGGCACATAGAGAAAGCCGTCCTGCACGATGATTTCGGTTGTGCCCCTCAGCAATTGCCACATGGGAAGGTCTTGGCGCAATGGTATAAGATTATTCTTCTGGTCTTTGCTTCGAGCCTTTGCCGCCTTGCCCGGACGCGCCCCCCTTCCTGGGGCTTAATGGCCCGCACCGGCACATAGAAATAGCTTTCGCCCTCTTCGGTGGTCTCCAGCCGGGTATATGCCTGGACCGGCCCCTGGGTGTCCCGGCCCCGGGCCAGGAGGGTGCCGCCCTGCAACTGCCTCTGGATATCCTCAAGAATCTGGCGCTCTTCAATGCTCCAATCCCGGCGGGCTAACATCTCCTGGCACAGATCGGCCAGGGTTTGGTCTTCGTAGGTGCCAGGCTCAAAAATGGCCAGCAGTCCTTCGCCGGCCTGACCGGGCAGAATTTCCACCACGAGCGGCAGGGGTTGTTCCTGGCGCTGTTGTTCCTCGCTGAGGACTATCTCAGTCATGTTGCCCTCCTCCCGGCCTGACCGTCGCCACCCCGGCCAGGGATTGACGCATGCCGCCGGCCGGCAGCGCCGGCAGCAGACCCTGCTCAGCCTCGGGGCCGGCGGTCTTGGCCTTGTCCACCAACATTTTGGCCTTCAGAACCAGACACGACTGCTCCAGTTCAATTTCCAGAATATCTCCTTCTTTGATGTCCAGCACCTCCCGGAGGTTTTTCGGCAGGGTGATCTGGCCATGACGCAATACTTTCACCACCGTCATATGCAACTCCTTGTGCCTGGGAAGGTCAGCAATATGGAAATCTGTAATTTAGTATAGCAGTCCAAACGGCGGCGGTCAATCCTTCGGGACTGCCGCCAGTCTCACCGGTTGCGGCAAAAGGGCTTCAGGGAAGTGGGCCCGCTGCTGTGGGTGGAATGGTGCCGCGCACCAGGTGCGGCCAACCCGAAGTGAAGAACTTACGGTGGGAGGCTACAGACAAAGAGGCCGTGTTTAGGCCCCGGTGGCCTTCTCCAGGCGGGCAATCTTGTCCAGGCGGCGGCGGTGGCGTTCCAGGCCGCTGAAGGTGGCTGTCAGAAAGGCCCGTACCAGGTCCTGGGCCAGGGCCTGGCCGGTCACCCAGCCGCCCAAACAGAGGAGATTGAGGTCATCGTGCTCCACCCCCTGGTGGGCCGAATAAAAATCGGTGATCAAGGCCGCCCGCACCCCTGGGATTTTATTGGCGGTAATGGCCGCGCCGACGCCGCTGCCGCAGATGGCTATCCCCCGCTCAACTTCCCCAAAGGCCACGGCGCGGGCCAGGGGAATGATCAGGTCGGGGTAGTCATCTTCGTGATTATACTCGTGGGCGCCGAAATCAATCACCTCATAGCCCCAGCGGCGCACCAACGGCACCAGGTATTCCTTCAGTTGAAAGCCGCCATGATCGGCGGCAATCCCCACCCGCATGGCTCATCTCCTTGGGCAGGTTGGTGCCAGAATGCTCCCCGGGGAAGCGACCCGGCAACTCCTCCGCCCCCTCTCTTTTTCCGCTCTGGCCGCGCCGACTCGGCAGCCGCGAGACGGCGCAACCATCCTGCTCGCGTCAAGCCTCGAGCCCTCAGGCTTTGGCTCGTTGCAGCAGCTCCCGGGTCCGTTCACAGACGTTTTTCAGGTTAAAGCCGTATTCCCGCAGGACCACCGGCCCGGGGGCCGAGGCGCCGAAGCGGTCCACGGCAATCACCGCCGTTTGCGTGTCCCGCCGGATGTAAGGCTGCCAGCCCAGGGATACCCCGGCTTCGATGGCCACCAGGGGCAGTTGCGGCGGACAGACCTCCTCCTGATAAGCTGAGGGCTGGTTCTGGAACAGCTCCCAACAGGGGAAGCTGACCACCCGGACCTGGATATTTTCCTCGGCCAGGGCCTCCCGGGCGGCCAAGGCCAGATGGACTTCGGAGCCGGTGGCCGCCATGACGACGTGGGGAGTGCCGCCGGCCGGGGCCTCGGCCAGGATATAGCCGCCGTGCGGGACCCCGCTCAAAACCTGGGGGTAGGTGGCGGGATCGAGGATGGGCAGGTTCTGGCGGGAGAGGACCAGGACCACCGGCCCCTCCTGACGGCTGATGGCCAGACGCCAGGCCGCGGCGGTCTCATTGGCATCGGCCGGGCGGATGACCAGCAGGCCGGGAATGGCCCGCAAGGCCAGGAGGTGCTCCACCGGCTGGTGCGTCGGGCCGTCCTCGCCCACGCCCAGACTGTCGTGGGTAAAGATGAAAATCGTATGGAGTTTGCTCAACGCGGCCAAACGGATGGGCGGCCGCATATAGTCGCTGAAGACCAGAAAGGTGGCGCCGTACGGGATGAAGCCGCCGTAATAGGCCAGGCCGTTGACGATGGCGCCCATGGCGTGTTCCCGGATGCCGAAGTGGACGTTACGGCCACAGAGGTGAGTGGCCTGCAGGGTGCCGCCTTTTTTGATCACGGTCTTGGTGCTCGGGGCCAGGTCGCCGGAGCCGCCCATGAGTTCCGGCAGATGGGGGGCGATGGCATTGAGGACCTGGCCGGAGGCGCTGCGGGTGGCCACCGGCCCGTGATCTGTTGGAAAAACCGGGATATCCCGGTCCCACGCCGGGGGCAGTTGCCGGGAGAGACGGCGCTCCAGCTCCTGGGCCAGGTCGGGGAATTCCCGGGCATACGCCTGGCGCATGGTTTGCCACTCCATCTGCCAGGCCTGCCCCCGGGCCACGGCCCGCCGGCAATGAGCCAGAACCTGGTCGGGCACCAGGAAGGCAGGCTCCTGGGGCCAACCCAGATGTTGTTTGGTGAGCTGCACCTCTTCCCGGCCCAAAGGTTCGCCGTGCGCTGCCGCCGTGTCCTGTTTGTGGGGACTGCCATAGCCGATATGGGTCCGGACCGCAATAAAGGACGGCCTCTGGGTCTCGGCCTGGGCCAGCACCAGGGCGGCGGCCACCTGAGCCGGGTCGTTGCCGTCCAAAACCCGCTGCACCTGCCAGCCGTAAGCGGCATAGCGGGCCAGCACATCCTCGGTAAAGGTGAGATTGGTGCCCCCTTCGATGGTGACGCGATTGTCGGACCACAGGACGATGAGCTTCCCCAACTGCAGGTGGCCGGCCAATGAGGCGGCTTCGGCGCTCACCCCTTCCATAATGTCGCCATCGCTGGCAATGACATACGTATAATGGTCGATCAGGGGAAAGCCGGGACGATTATAGGTTGCGGCCAAGGACGCTTCGGCAATGGCCAGGCCCACGGCGTTGGCAATTCCCTGTCCCAGCGGGCCGCTGGTTACCTCAACTCCCGGGGTCTTGCCGTGTTCGGCATGGCCGGGGGTGATACTGCCGAACTGGCGAAAATTCTTGATTTCCTCCAACGGTAGATCATAGCCATAGAGATAAAGGAGAGCATAGAGGAGCATGCAGCCATGGCCGGCCGAGAGGACAAAACGGTCCCGATTCGGCCAGTTGGGGTCCCGGGGATTAAATTTCAAGAAACGATCCCACAGAGTATACCCCATAGCCGCGTCCCCCATGGGCATGCCCGGATGGCCGGAATGGGCCTGCTGTACGGCATCCACAGCCAGAAACCTGATGGTGTTAATGCATAACTCGTCCAGAGCTGAGGCGGGTTGAATCTGGGTAGCGGCATCCGCGGGCATGACGTCTCCTTTGTTATCTGGTTTTCAGTCGGTTCCTTTTGACTTAGCTCGTGGTGGCGAAAAAGGGCAACGGCAAAGAAGTCCTTCCAGGGGCCGAACGTGGGTCAGGCCGTGCCGTCACCCCGGCGGCCTGGCCGGCCTCCCTGGTTGAGCTTATTATAAAATGCCGGCAGGGAAAAGCAATCTTTCACCCCACGGCTGGTTGCCGGTTCCTGTTTTTTTGCCGCGCCGCCGCCGCCGATAACGAAAAAGCGATTCTCAGGGACCGGCCCGTCTGTCCCCCGTCCCTGCACTCCATGCCCCGAACCCCATTGGGTTGAGGAGATGGATGCCGGCAACAGCTCGTTAAAGCAGGACGGCGCGGCGGGCCGCAGTGAAATACAACACCGTCTTGATAAGGGTAGGGTCCAGATCAAAAAACTTGGCCGCCATGGCCCGATAGGCGTCCATCTGGGGCCGATATTTGGCGACTTCTCCGGCCATAAAATCTTCCCAGGTCTCCCCGGGCCCCGGCCGGGTGGTTTTGTAATCTATGAGCCACCAATCCTGGCCGTCATACACCAGACGGTCGATCTTCCCCCGGTAGAGCCAGGGGCTCTTGCCCCGGTCGGCATGGTCCCAGGCCTCGGCAGGCAGGTCTCCCCAGGCTTCCAGGAGCCACTCACTCCTGGCCAACGGCAGATCGGCCGCCAAAAGCGGTGCCAGGAAAGGATCGGCCCGGCAGGCCTGGACTTCCGTGAGGATTTCCTGGGCCAGGCTCAGGGCCTGGGCCGGCTCGGCCACCACTCGAGCCAGGGCTGCAGCCACAGCCGCGGCGTCGGGGAGGGATCGCCCCTGGGCCACCTCCTCCAGCAAACGGTGGGTGAGGTCGCCCCGCACTCTGGCCAAGGGGAGAAATGGCGAATCCGGCTCGAGGTATTCGTCTTCCTGTCCTTCGTCGCTGCCTGCCCCCACCGCCAGATGCGAAGGCAGAATCAGCTCGTAGGGTCGGGGTTCCGGCGGCATCTCCAGGGCCGGCGGCAGGGAGACGTCGGCGCCGCCCCCCTCCCCTCCCCCGTTCTGGCCTTGCCGCAACCCCCCGGGTTCAGGCTCCCCGGTCTCGGTGCCGTTGCTGGGGATCTCGTTG
>CALGOE010000146.1 GCA_937958145.1 uncultured Desulfobacca sp. | reverse complement strand
CCAGGATCAAACTCTCCAGTTGAACTGGTTTCCCGCTGCTCATTAGGCTCGCTATTTAGTTTTCAAAGAGCAATAATCGCTAAATTATAGTTTAACTATCAATCCCTCCCTTGTCAACCCCTAACCTTACTCTTTTTTCCGGTTGCCAGGGCCGCCAAGAAGCCGAGAGGGTAATTATGTATGATAGCAAAACCACTTTAACTTGTCAAGAGCTTTTTTGTTCTTTTTTTCCGCCCCGTCCCCCTCGCCACACTTTGCTCAGGGCGACGGCGTTTGTTGGATTCGGTAACTATGTATGTTAACAAACTCGGCTGTGGTTGTCAAGAGCCTTCGCTTATCTTTTGCTCCCGACCAAGAACTCTTTATGTATACAGAATCGCCTGACCCGGTGCAAGCTTTTTTTTAACGATGGCCTAATTTTCTTTTATCGCTAATATATTCAATAATATGTGATATTCCCGCCCTTTTCTTGCCCGGCATGGGAGCCGCAATTCAGGCCGGCCCCCATGCCAGGCCATATTCCGCCGTCCCTCTTGCCGAACCCCTTTTTTTCAGGTAAGAATTGAGTTAGTCCTGCGTGAGGTGGCGCATTATGGAATATGTCTCGGATTTCCTGGTCATCGGCACCGGTCTGGCTGGCCTCAGCTACGCCCTGAAGGTGGCCCCCCACGGCACCGTCAATGTCATCACCAAAAAAGATATCATGGAGACCAGCACCCGTCAGGCCCAGGGCGGTATCGCAGCGGTGCTCAGCCCTGACGACAGTTTCGATCTCCATATCCAAGACACCCTGGCCGCCGGCGACGGCCTCTGCCATCGGGATACCGTAGAACTGGTAGTCCGCCAAGGGCCCGAGCGCATCCGGGAGCTCATCAGTTTGGGCGCCCATTTTGACCAAGCCGGCGATAACCAGGTGGGCTACCACCTCACCCGGGAGGGCGGCCATTCCTGCCGGCGCATCATCCACGCCCATGACATGACCGGCCAGGAGGTGGAGAGCATTCTGGTGGCCCGGGTCCTGGAGCAGCCCAACATCTCCGTCTTTGAGCACCATATCGCCGTGGACCTGGTCACCCGCTATAAATTGGTGCGCCGGGGCGCCGTGGTCACCAACGCCGAAGAATATGTGCTGGGCGCCTATGTCCTGGACACCAGGACCGGCCATGTCAATACCTTTGTCGCCCCCATTATTCTTTTGGCCACCGGCGGCGCCGGCAAGGTCTACCTCTATACCAGCAATCCGGACATCGCCACCGGCGACGGCGTCGCCATTGCCTACCGGGCCGGGGCCAGCATCGGCAATATGGAATTCATCCAGTTCCACCCCACCTGCCTCTACCACCCCCAGGCCAAGAATTTTCTCATTTCCGAGGCCGTCCGGGGCGAAGGCGGCATCCTCATTGACAAGCACGGCAACCCCTTCATGGCCAAGTACCACCCCATGAAGGATCTGGCCTGCCGGGATATCGTGGCCCGGGCCATTGACACCGAACTCAAGAAGAGCGGCGACGACTGCGTCTTCCTGGATATCAGCCACAAGCCCAAGGACTTTGTCAAGGCCCGCTTCCCGGGCATCTACCAGCGCTGCCTGGAACTGGGGATTGACATCACCACCCAGCCCATTCCCGTGGTCCCCGCCGCCCACTATACCTGCGGCGGCGTGGTCACCGACCTGTTGGGCCGCACCAGTATCCTCAACCTCTATGCCGTGGGCGAAGTGGCCATGACCGGCCTGCACGGCGCCAACCGCCTGGCCAGCAACTCCCTCCTGGAAGCCCTGGTCTTCTCCCACCAGGCGGCCCGCCACTCCATTGAGATGCTGCCGCAGATCCCCAAGAAGAAATTGTCGGAAGTGCCGCCCTGGGATCCGTCCGGCGCCGTGGACAGTGATGAAAACGTCGTGGTCTCCCAGAACTGGGATGAAATCCGGCGGTTTATGTGGAACTATGTGGGGATTGTGCGCTCCAACAAGCGCCTGCAGCGGGCCCGCAAGCGCATCGACCTCATTCAGCAGGAAATTAATGAATATTATTGGAACTTTTTAATCACCAGCGATCTGGTGGAGCTCAGGAACATTGCCACCGTAGCCGATCTCATCATCACCTGCGCCATGCAGCGCCAGGAGTCCCGGGGCCTGCACTACACCCTGGATTACCCTGAAAAAGACGACGTCAACTGGTGCCATGATACGATTATCCGGGCCAGCTGAAAAGCAGTGGGCAGTGGTTAGTGATCAGTGGTTAGTGGTTAGAGTAAAATTCGGTGGCACAGGCTTTCCAGCCTGTGCATGGACAAGCTCTCAGAGAGCGGCCCCTGGCCGCCGTCCGCGGCGGGCCCGCATCAGTTCGGGAGACCCTGCTCAAAGAGTAGGGGCGAGCCGCCGGCTCGCCCTTACGGATTGCGCACCTCTCATTTTCAGCGGTGACTACCTTATAGGGCGGCACCTGGCCGCCGTCCGCAGCGGGCCCGGCCCGCCCTGTAAGAGTTGCCCTCTGTCTACTCCACCAGCTCCACCACCCTCAGCCCATGGGCCTTCAGGGCGGCGACAATGGGTGCCAGGTCGGTTTTGGC
>CALGOE010000145.1 GCA_937958145.1 uncultured Desulfobacca sp. | reverse complement strand
GATCCGGACTGGCCCCGAAGGTGATGGCGGCGGCGACGGCATAGCCGTCCATGGCCGCGGCATGATAATGCGGTGAGGAGAGCCGGGCCAGGACCGGCGCCGCGGTCACCCGGCCGGCAGCCTGGACCGTTGGAATCTCTTCGGGCGGCAGCAATCTGTCCAGATCAAAGCGGGACAGGAATAATGCCCGGGCCTCAGCCACGGTCTTCATGGATAAATAAATATGGCGTTTCATTGCCGTCGTATCAGCCTCCCGGGTTGCCGTGGCCAGATGCCCTGGCCTGCGATGGGTTAACGAAACAACCGGACCTCGACCCGCTCGCCCTGTTCCAGGCCTTCGGTGTGCAAGGGGATGCGGACAAGGCCGTCGGCCTTGACCATGGTGGAGATGAGGCCGGATTTGCCCAGGATCGGGTCGGCCCAGAGGCCGTCGTCCGCCAGCCGCAGGCGGACGCGGACAAACTCCTCCCGGCCGGCTGCCGACGCCAGGTTGCGGGAGAGGCGGGCGGTCACGCGGCGGCGCCAGGGGGGCTCTGGGCCGGCCAGACCCAGGAGTTGGGCCAGCAGGGGCTGGACCAGGATATCCATGATCACCAGAGCGGAAACCGGGTGTCCGGGCAGGCCGAAAAGGGGTTTGCCGCCGATGGTGGCCAGAATGGTGGGTTTGCCGGGGCTGATGGCCACGCCATGGACCAGGATCTCGGCGTCGGGAAAAGAACGGATGGCCGCCACGGCCAGGTCCCGGGTCCCCACGGAGCTGCCGCCGGAGAGGAGAATGAGGTCGCTGGCCGCCAGAGCCGTCTCGATGGCGGCCTGCCAGGCCTCCAGCCGGTCGGGGATGATGCCCAAGGGCTGCGGGTCGCCGCCACAGGCCATGATCTGGGCCGCCAGGGCGTAGGAATTGGCGTCGCGCATCTGGCCGGGTTGGGGCGCGGCCGTAATGGGGATGATTTCATCGCCGGTGGCCAGAACGGCGACCCGGGGGCGGCGCCGCACCGGGACCGCGGCCACCCCCAGGGCGGCCAGCAGACCGATATCCTGAGGCCGCAGCCGGGCTCCCGCCCGCAGCAGCACGGTCCCGGCCGTGACATCTTCCCCCCGCTGCACCACATTTTCCAGGGGGGCGACGCTGCGGTAGACCTCTATGGTCTGATCGCCCAGCTCCTGGGTATACTCCACCATCACCACCGCATCGGCGCCGGGCGGCAGCATGCCGCCGGTGGCCAGGCGCTGGGCCTGCCCCGGTGCCAGAGGCTGGGTGGCCACCGCCCCCATGGCCACCTCGCCGCTGATGCTCAGCCAGGCCGGACTGCCCGGGGAAGCCCCAAAGGTATCCCGGGCCCGGACCGCATAGCCATCCATGCAGGCCCGGTCGAATTCCGGCACATCCGCGGGGGCGGCCACGTCGGCGGCCAGGACCCGGTTCCAGGCCTGCTGCAGGGGGATGGTCTCCGCGGCCAAGACCGGAAAGCGCTCCAGGAGCGCCAAGACTTCCTCTATGGTTTTTAACTGAAAAAATTCCAGCATGGGCGTCTGTCTCTGACAATCTCCTGCAAATATGTCAATAGTGGCATATAAATGTATCCTGGCCCGCCCTGACCAGTCAAGACTGGGCAGACCGCACCGGTAATTTATTGGGTGCCGATGAAGAAAGGGCGGAATTGGCTTTCCGGGCGCTCCAGGGCCTGGGTCAAAAGCTGCAGCATTCTTTCTTTCTCGTCCGGGAGGCGGCCGGCCACATCCACATAGTTGGTATAATGGTCGCTGCTGACCAGGGTGGACACGGTGATGTTGGCCAGGAGGGTCATGGTTTCCCGGATGACGCCATGGGGCGACAGCATCTGAAAACGGCCGGCCAGGACATCTGCCAGGAGGGGGGTCTTGATCTTGGGGACAAAGGTCCGCAGCCGCAGGAAATGGGGCTGGATGGCATTAATGGCCGCGGCCGTGGCCTGGGCGTGTATTTCACTGCGCTCCTGGCCGCCGATCCCCAACATGACGTACTCGCTCACCTCAATGCCGGCCTGGCGCAGCATCTGACCGGCCCTCACCTGCACGGCCCGGGTGCTGCCTTTGTTGATCCGGCGGAGGATCTCATCGTCGCCGCTTTCCAGGCCCACGTGCACCCGGCTCAGACCGGCGGCGGCCAACTCCTGGAGTCGGGCCAACCCTTTCTGATCAATGTATTGGGCGGAGCCATAGACCGTGATCCTTGCCAAGCGGGGAAATAATTGGCGGCTGTAGCGGCAGATCTCTGCCAGCGCCGCCGTGGGCATGGCGATGGTATTGCCGGCCGGGAAGAAGAGGGTCCGCACCCGGTCGCCATACAGAGCCCGAGCCGCGTCCAGATCGGCCTTGATCTCGGCCGTGGGCCGGATTTTGAAGGGCACGCCGTCTTTGTAGACCATGCAGAAGGTGCATTTATTGTGGGGGCAGCCCACCGTGGCTTGGATCAGGAGGCTGTCGGCTTCGCTGGGCGGCCGATAGATGGGACCTTCGTAGCGCATCTGGATCGGCTTCCGGGAACGGTGTTGATTGTCCAATTGGGCTGGCTAAGCCGAGTTAAAAGGCCTGGCAGGGCGTTTTGAACTAGGGCGCCAGTTTTGCCACCAGAACCACGGCATAGGCGGCGATGCCCTGGCCCTGGCCGGTGAAGCCCAGGCCCTCGGTGCTGGTGGCTTTAATATTAAGATCGCTGGGCTGGATCTGCAAGACGGGGGCCAGACATTTGATCATGCCGGGAATATGGGGGGCTAATTTGGGGGCTTGGGCCACGACGGTGGCGTCGACGTTGCTGACGCCGTAGCCCCGGCCGTGGACCACCGCCATAATCTGTTCCAACAGGATCAGGCTGGAGATGTCTTTGAATTTCGGATCGGAGTCGGGAAAATGGCGGCCCAGGTCGCCAGCGGCCACGGCGCCCAAGAGGGCATCGCCAATGGCGTGGCTGAGGACGTCGGCATCGGAGTGGCCGGCCAGACCCAGTTCAAAGGGAATCTTGACGCCGCCTAAAATAAGCGGCCGTCCTGGTACCAGGCGATGGACATCATAGCCAAAACCTACGCGGAGGGGGGCTGACATAACGCGATCCTTTCCCGTGCCTGAAGAATGGCTGCCGCCAGGATTAAATCCTCGGGGGTGGTGACCTTGATGTTAAAGGGTGAGCCCGGTTCCACCACCACCGGCAGACCCATGGCCTCCACCAGGGAGGCTTCGTCGGTGCCGTACAATTCCCGGCCGTAGGCCTCCACAAAGGCCCGCCAGAGAGTGGCGGCCTGGAAAGCCTGGGGAGTTTGGGCCAGCCAGATTTCCTGCCGGTTGAGGGTCTGGTGGATGTGCCGGTTGCGGTTCACTTGTTTCACGGTATCCTGGACCGGGCAGGCCAGGATTGCGGCCCCGTGCCGAGCTGCGGCCCGCAGGACCCGCCGCACTTCCTCAGCGGTGACAAAGGGCCGGACGCCGTCGTGCACCAGATAAATATCCCAGTCATTCTGGCGTTGCAAGACCTTGAGGGCGTTGTAGACACTGTCCTGCCGTTCTTTGCCGCCGGGGATGAGACGCAGGACCTTTTTAAAGCCAAAGGGCGTGATCACCTGCTCTTGACAATAATCCAAGGCCCCGGGTTGGGCCACGACCGTAATCTCGGTGATTTCGGGCATTTGTTCGAAAACGGCAAGGGTGACGGCCAAGATGGGGCGATCCCCCAGAGTCAGGTATTGCTTGGGGAGGTGTTTCTGCATGCGCCGGCCAATGCCGGCGGCAGGGATAATGGCTGCCACTCTCATGGGGGTGTCTCCATCAAGACCTGACAGGTGACCGTGCCGGCGCGACCGGGCAGGGTGCCTGCTGCCATGGCCTGTTTGGGCACATCCTGCCACCGGTCCCAGAGTTCGGAGGCATAATCGATGAGCCGGATCCATGTGACGCCTTGGGCGGTGGCCTGATCCAGGAGAGCCGAAAAATCCTTTAGGAAGGCCCGACCTTCGACTTCGGCATGGATGGTCAGGACCTGGGTCTGACCGGGTTGGAGCACCCTCACAACCTCTTGGGTAAAATCAGCGGCCCGGCGGCCCTCCAGCCCCAACATTTCGTCCAGGGTCGGCAGGGTCGTGGGGATCTCCAGAAGCGGCCAGACCCGGTTGGCCAAGGCTGGAAAATAGGGATGCCGGCCCCGGGTGTTGCTGACATAATAAAACCGCGCCGCGACCAGGGCGTCCAGGGCTGCGGCGGTGCACTGCCAACCCGGGGCCGCAAAGGAGATGGCCGGGTAGCCCATAATCTCCTCATGGATCTGCTGGGCCCGGCGGATTTCCTTTTGAATCAGGGCCACGGACAACGTGGACAGGCGGTCCTGCCAATGGACGTGGTCAAAACCGTGCAGGCCCAATTCATGGCCGGCAGCAGGAATGCGGCGCAAGAGGTCGGGGGCGGAGGCGGCAATAGCCGGTCCCGGCAGCAGGGTGCCGTAGAGCATGGTCTTCCAGCCATAGAGGCGAGGGGCACCGGTACGGCGCATCTTCTGCCAAAACCCTTGGTGGGTGAACAGCCGGCGGATGGCCCGGCCGGAATGGTCCGGTCCCATGGCCACAAAAAAACTGGCCGGCACCCCCTTGGCAGCCAGGACCTCCAGCAGGGCCGGGACGCCTTCCCGAAAGCCAACCAGGGTATCGACGTCGATCTTCAGGGCCAGCCGCACTAATACACCTCGGTGCCGGACACTTGATTGTCCAGGCTGCGCACTTCCGCCAGGAAAGCATCCAAGGTGATTTTTAAGGAAGTCTCCAGATCCGTTTTGGGCGTCCAGCCCAAGTACTTGACAGCATTGGCGATGGAAGGCTTGCGGGTGAAAATGTCCTGATAGCCCTCCCCGTAATATTCTTCGTGGGCGACTTCGATGATCTGGGAAAAGACTTCATCCTGGCGATGATCAGGATGTTCCTGAAACATCCGTAATAATATATGGGCCAACTCCTTAACCGAGGCCTCGTTGTCCGGGTTGCCGATATTAAAGATTTTGCCGTCGGCCACGCCGCCGGGATTCTCGATGATCTTCATCAAGCAATCAATGCCGTCTTCGATGTAAGTGAAACAGCGTTTCTGCAGACCGCCGTCCACCAGCCGGATGGGCTCACGGTTGACCAGATTAATGATGAATTGGGTCACCACCCGGGAACTGCCCTCTTTGGCGGCGTAGATATCGTCGAGTTTGGGCCCGATCCAATTAAAGGGGCGGAAGAGGGTGAACTGCAAGGCCCCCTCCTGGCCATAGGCCCAGATGACCCGATCCAGCAACTGTTTGGAGCAGCTGTAAATCCAGCGTTGTTTGTTGATGGGCCCCAGGACCAGGACGCTTTCGTCTTCCTTGAATTCCGGCTCCGGACACATGCCATAGACTTCCGAAGTGGAGGGGAAGATGATGCGGGTGCCGTATTTGACGCACTGCCGCACCACCCGGAGATTCTCTTCGAAATCCAGCTCGAAGACCCGGAGCGGCTCCTTGACGTAGGTCATGGGGGTGGCGATGGCCACCAGGGGCAGGACCACATCACATTTTTTGATGTGGTATTCAATCCATTCTTTGTTGATGGCGATGTCGCCTTCCAGAAAATGGAAGCGGGGGTGATGGAGGGAGTGCTCCAGCTTGTTGTTGTACAGGTCCATGCCGAAGACTTCCCAGGGAGTGGTGTTCAGGATCCGGCGCACCAGGGCGTTGCCGATGAAGCCATTGACCCCGAGAATCAGGATTTTCACCCATTCCTCCTCATTTCAATGCAACGGCGGGGAGGGAGACCGACCCTGCCGCAGCAATCTGCTGCCGGATTAATTATCGTGGCCCAAAATCGTGCCGTCAAGGCATGCCAGGGCAGGGGCCACGTTCTCTCCGGATACCTCCGCCTGGCCCTCAAGCTGCGCGGCCAGGACCAATAACACGCCCTGCCCGGTGCCGATCCAGAGGCGGTCAGCCTGCTGCCGCGCCTGGCCCGGCGACAACGGCGGTCCAGAATATTGTGTATCAACTTTAGCGGACCAAAGAAAGAGTTTTTTTCCCTGCCAGGTGGTGAAGGCCCCGGGGAAAGGATGGGTCACGGCCCGGATGAGATTATAAATCTGTTGGGCCGGCTGTTGCCAATCGATCCTGCCGTCTGCCGGGGTGCGGCCGCCGAAATAGGTGGCCCGGCTATGGTCCTGGGGGATGCGGGGGGCCGCGTCGGACCGCAGGAGGGGATAAACCCGGCGCATGAGCTTGCCGGCGGCTGCAGTCATCTTTTCGGCCAGCGTTAAGGCGGTGTCGTCGGGGGCGATGGGTATCTGCACCTGGGCCACCAGATCGCCGCTGTCCGGAGTGGCCTCCATATAATGCAGGCTTAGGCCCGTCAGCGGCTCCCCATGGATGAGCACCCAGTTCAGGGGGCAGCGCCCCCGGTAGCGGGGCAGGAGGCTGCCATGCAGATTCAGGGCGCCTTTGGTGGGCAGGTCCAGGATCGGTTGTTTCAGCATGAGGCGATAGTAGCACGAAAAGATAAAATCCGGTTGTAAACTCCGCAGCAAGTCGACGAAAGCCGGGTCATTGGGGTTGGCCGGGGTGTAGACCGGTAGCGTGTGGGCCAGGGCCAGTTCTTTGACCGATTTGAACCATACCCTCTCGTGGGGGTCATCTTCATGGGTCACCACCGCCACAATCTCATCCCGCAACTGGCGGCACAGATCGATGAGAACCTCCAGACAGACATAACCGATATTACTGTATCCCATGACAATGAGGCGCATACGTATCCTTCAGGGTATGGTTGGAATGATCAGGACAATAAGATTGCCGGCTCGGGGCCGGGGTAAACCTGTATCCCTGCCCAGAACTTTTCGTCAGAGAATAACCAAACAAAGCACCTTCCCAGCCGTCAAGCTGCATGTGGGCAAAAAAACGCGGTTCGCGACAGCAAGCCTGGGCTAAGATAAATATAGCCGCAGGCGCTGCAAACATGGTAAAGTAACATCCTGAGGTCCGAGATCTCGCGGTGCTGTTGGCCTTTATCATGAAAAAAGCATTATCTCCACTCTGTTGTCAACCACAAATGTCTTCCCCAGACGGACAATCTGCGGCACGGTCAGGGGAAGCAGACGCACCTGGGCAAAGTAGGCAGTTATGACCGAGGCCCCGCCGCCCCAGTCCCGTTTCTGGCTGAAAATCGGCCTGGCGCTGGTTTTAGGTGCCGGTCTGCTGCTGGTGAGCGGCTGGTGGGTCACCACGGCGGCCTTTTGGCAACGGGTGGGTTGGCGCCTGGTGGCCGAGGTGCAGGACCGGGTGAACGGTCAGCTATCGGTGGGGCAGGTGTCCGGCAACCTGCTCACCGGCATGGTCTTCCGGGAGATTTCCATTGAGCGCCAGGGGGCCACGATCCTGACTGCCGAGGAAATTGAGGTCAGCGTCTCCGTCCTTTCCTTCCTCAAGCTGCAGCCGGTGATTCGCACCCTGATCATTCGGAAACCCTCGCTGTCTCTGCAGCAATTGTCCACAGGGGAGTGGAATGTTGCCGATCTTTTGAAGAAGCGGCCGCCGCCGCCGTTTTCCCGCTTGCATCTCAGCCATGTTGAGGTGCAAGAGGGCAGGGTGCAGGTTGATCGACTCAACCGACACCATGACTGCCGCGGCGTAAATATCAAGCTTGACCTCATCATCGAGAACCCGGGTCGGCCGCAGGTCCGGGTGGTGGTCCAAGAGGGCGCCATCGGTTTTCAGCTGTCCCCTTATCCGGCGGTGCAGGTTCATCTGGCCTTCAGCGCCTCTGCCCAGGAGCTGCTGCTGCACCGGGTGGAGCTTGTGGTGGGCGACCTGCCGGCGGTGACGATCCAGGGCTCTGTCACTGACCTGGCCAAGGACCGGCTCCTGGCGCTGTCGGTGCAGATACCGGAGCTGGCCGGAGACCGGCTCCAGGAACTCTGGCCGGCTTGGCCCGAGACGCTGCCCTGGCAGGCCGATCTGACCATAACCGGCCCCCTTGCGGACGTGGCTTTGAACGCCGCCGGCCTGTTGGCCGACTGTCGCTGGCAGGCCCAAGGGTCCTGGCAGCAGCGGCTTCAGGACGAGCCGCGTTTCCAACTCTTCTTTAGTTTTGACCGCTTCCGGACAGCCCTGCTGCCGTTGGCCGGGCAGGCTGCCAAGCTCTGGCGCGACCTGTCGCCCCTCAGTGGCAGTGTCAATATCAGTGGCCGCGGCCAACCCTGGCAGCCTGAGACGTTGACAGCCCGCCTCAGCCTGGAGCCTGTGGTAATGGGGCAGACCAAGGTAGAAACTGCGGTGGCGGTGTTGACCATGGCCGGGATCCGGGAGCAAAGTCTACAGGTTAACCTGCAGGGCAATTTCGGCCGGTTGGAGGCCGGGGCGCAGGGGCAGTTGTGGCCGCGGCCAGGGGGGCCGGCGGCTGTGGCCGCCGCGGTGCGGCTGGCCACGACCGGGCTAAATCCCCAGCTCCTGCTGGCCGGGCCCGGGATCCAAGCGCCGCCTGGTTCTCTGGATATTGCCTTTACCGGTCAGGTCCAGGCGCCGTCAGCCGTTGCCTGGCGCCAGGCCAGGCTCAGCGGCACGCTGCAGGCGTCCGGTCGCCTCCAGAACCAGGTGTTTCAGGAGGCTTTTCTCCAGGGCAGTTGGGAAGGGGGGGAACTGCGCTTCGACCCGGCTCGCCTGCGTTTGGGGAACCTCACGGCCACGGCTCAGGGCCGGTTGTTGGCCACCGGCGTTGACGCCAAACTGGCCCTGACGTTGGCTCCCCCGGGCCCCTGGCCGTTGCTGCCGCCTGACTTCACCGGCCGGGGACAGGTTGCCGCCACGGTGCAGGGCCCCTGGCAGTCTTTGGCCTATCAGGTCAATTTTCAGGGGCAGGGCCTGGCTTGGCGACGGTTGGCCTTACAGTCGATCCAGGGTCAGGCGGCCGGCACCGCGGCGCGGGAAAGCTGGCGCATCGCCAGTTTTGATCTGCAGGCCCGCGGGTTGGCCACGCCTCTGGGGTTGTTTGGCCGGCTCGAGGGGAGCGGCCGCAGCCAGGAGGGCAACCTGATCTTTGACCTCAAGGCTTCTGAGTCTCCGGGTCAGGGGGGCGGCCTGGCCGGGGTGGCCACCTGGGATCCCAACGGCGTCCAGTTCCGGATAGACAAGCTGTACTGGGGGCCACCGGAGTTCCAGGTGGCGGCGGTTGAGCCGGCAACCCTGAGCCTCGGCCCCGGCCGCCTGGAGATCACGCCCCTGCGGTTGCGCTACCGGCAGGCTGTCCTTTTGGTAACCGGTAAATTTACCGCGGCGGACCTCTCGGGCCAGGTTCGATTGGAAAACCTGCAGTTTTCTGATCTCACCGGCCTGGTGCCCCAGCTTGGCCTTTTCCATGGGGCTATGCAGGCCCACCTCGAGGTCAGCGGCCGCGGCCAGGCCCCCATGCTGCGGGGTCAGGTGCAGATCGGCCCGGGGGCCATCGGCACGTTTCAATATGACTCCTTCCAGACCGCTCTGCTTTATCAGGGGAATCTGCTGAGTATAAACGGCCAACTCCTGGAAAAACCGGAAAAAGGGCGTCTGGCCTGGCAGGGGACGGCGCCTTTGACCCTGACCTTCTTCCCCTGGACTTGGCAGATTCCGGATCAGGGTTTGCAGATGCGGGTCTGGACGGAAAATCTGACCCTGGCCCTTTTCCCTCAACTCATCCCGCCTTTGGCCAGTGGAGAAGGGCCCATGGAATTGCAGGCGCAGATAACCGGCAGCCTGCTGCGGCCCTTGTTTTCCGGCGCTTTGCGGTATGGTCCGGGGTCTTTGACCATCCGCGAGTCGGGGGCGCCTTTTGCCCTGGAACCGGGGGAAATCCGGCTGGCCGGAGACCAATTCGTCATCGGCCGACTGCACTTTCAGAGCGGCGAGGGGCGGGGGGAGATAACCGGCGGGGCCAAATTAACGGGACTGCGGCTTGAGGACGTCCAGCTCACGCTGACGGCCACGAATCTTATGGCCATCCGCCGGGCCGGCTCCTGGGCGGTGGCCAATGGCCAGGCGACGCTTACCGGTTCCTGGCCGCGTTTCCACACCGCCGGACGATTGACGGTCAGCCCCGGACAGTTTCGACTGGGGTTCTTCCGGGCGGAACGCCATCCGGAGATTATCATCCTGCCTCGGGTCTGCCGCCTGCCCGATCCCCGCACGGCGGCTACCGGCGCCGCGGCGGTGGTGCGGAATTTCACCATGGACGTGGCCATTGATATTCCTGGTGCCGTCTGGCTGCGGGATAAGGACGTCAACATCGAAATGATAGGTCAGTTCCAGGTGCAACGGCGGGTGGGCGGTCCCAAATTCCTCGGGGGCTGGGTCAAGGCCAAAGAGGGCGTCTTTGCCATTAATAACAAAACTTTTACTGTAGACAAAGCAATGCTTATCTTCCCCGGCGAACCTCACAAACCCATCCGGGTAGAAGCCCGGGCCTCCCGGCAGATAGACGACTATACCCTGTCGGTTTTTGCCGTCGGCCCCACGGATAGCCTGAGGACCGGCCTGGAGAGCAATCCCCCTCTGCCCCCCCGGGATCAGCTTTCCCTCCTCCTCTTTGACCATCTGGCCGACAAAATGACCCGGGAGGAGTATATCACCGCCACCCAACGGGCCATGGGCCTACTTGGCAGTCTAACCGCCCAACAACTGAAAACCTTTTTTGGGGATAAACTGCCGCTTCTGGGCGAGGTGGCGCCCACCACCAGCCAGGAGGGTGTGGGCGTCGGCAAAAAATTGGGGCGGGGTTTAACCGTCAGCTATGAACGCAAGCTCAACCCCGTCGAGGGCGAGGACGTCAATCAGGTCCGGCTCAATTATAAGATCCATAAATATTTCAGCGCCGAAACTCAATTGGGCCGCAAAAACCCGGGGGGCGACCTCTTTTTTAATATTGATTTTTAAGATGGTTGCCCCAGTGTCAAGGCAGCCCGGTTGCGCCGTCTTTTGGGGCTGTTAGCTGCTCCCAGGCCTGCCGGGCAATATCCCTTAAAGTCGGCAGCTCCTCTGTGGGCAGGGCCTCCAGCCGCCGGAGCAGACTCCCACAGGCGGCCGGGATGAATTGCCGGAAAAAGGGCTTGCCTTTCCGGCGGCACAGGAAGCCATAGGCCCCTAAGATCTGCAGGTTGCGGCAGAGGGCGACATAATGGTAGCGTTGCCGCCAGGCCAGGCGGTTCAGAGCGGTATAGCGTTGCCAAAGAGATAAATATTCCTCCACCAGGTCTTCTTGCAGGTCGGGCGGCAGTTGCACATAGGGATCCAGCAACAGGGCAGCCAGATCGTAGTGCGGCGGTCCCAACCTCGCCCCCTGAAAATCGATGAGCCACAGGCGGTCCTGATGCACCAGGAGATTACGGGACTGAAAATCCCGGTGCAAGAGGACCTGCTCACCGGCCGCCAAAGCCCGTTCTAAAAGGTGGGCAAAATCCCTTTCCAGCCCCACCGGCAGGTGCTCCCAACCCAAATACCCTTGCAGAAAAGCCTGCTGAAAATAGAGACACTCCCGGGTATAAACCAGCTCGGCAGTATAGCTGGGGGTGTCGAAGCACCAGCCCGGGTCAAAACCTTGAGTGCCGGTTTGTTGCAGGTCCACCAACAGTTGCACGGCCTGGCGATAGAGGGTAAGAGTGCCGGCCCGGTCTGGCTGGCGTTGACAGGCCTCCTGCAGAGAGGTATCTCCCAAATCTTCCAGGAGAAACCAGCCCTCTTGCCGGCAGTAGGCGAAAATCTCGGGCACCGGCAAGCCCTGGCGCCGCAAATGTTGGCCGATGAAATAATAGGAATCGTTTTCGCTGACCGGTGTTCCCGGCGGCTGGGGATGATAGAGGCAGATGCAGGAGCTGTCGCCCCGGCGCAGGCGGAAAAAGCGCCGGTCGGAGCCGTCCGGGGCGATAACGTCCAGCGTCGGCCAGGCGGCCAGTTCCCGGCGCAGCCCGGCGGGGAAAGAAGCCAAGTGACCATCAGGCATCAGATTCGGTCCCTGGTGGGGAGATTTCTTTCAACCTACCATGAACCAAGGCGGAGACCAAGACAAAAAAAACCCTGGCCGGAAGGGGTGGCCAGGGGCTGAAGGTGAACGAAGAGGTCAGTGGGGCAGAATTTCCAAAATTTTCATCTTGCCGGTCTGCATGACCCGGACGAGCTGACCGCCAGGGAGAATCTGCGGCTGCAGATCGGGTTGGGCAAAGGCCTTGGGCTTTGCCGCCGGCCGGCC
>CALGOE010000144.1 GCA_937958145.1 uncultured Desulfobacca sp. | reverse complement strand
TCTTGGCCGGACAATTGTATATCCGGCCAGGTCAGATGGGTGGCGGCTCCCCTTTCTGGGAAAAATGCCGCCACGACAGGGTAATGGTCCGAGGCCTAATCAATTAAGTCATTATTTTAAAATAAATTGTATCAGGTTGGCAATGCCGCCGGGTTAATCAGGCCAGACGATTCTTGGCAGAATCATATCCTCAGGCCTAACATTATGGTGCCGGCCACAAACACGATATAAAGGGCCATAAGGGTCACGCCGAGCCAGCGAGGAGTATGACCGCGCCAGACAATGAGCAACAAGATGAGCCAACTGATGGCCACTGCCGGAAAAAAGTAATCCAAAGCCACCGGTTCCACCACCAGGGGACGAATCAGGGCGCAAATCCCCAAGGTAAACAGCAGCTGGAAAAAGGAACTGCCGGCGACATTGCCGATAACCACTTCCGGATGCCCCTTTTGGGCCGGAATAATGGCTTCCACCAGCTCCACCGAATTGGCCGCAATGGCCAGCAGGGTTAAACCAAGAATGGTCTCACCGATACCCGTCCAGACCAGAACCGCCTTCACGCCTTGTATGACCAGGAGTGCCCCGATCACCAGCCCGATGAGCCCGCCGATAAACATCAGGGGGAAGCGCCGGGGGGGCTCTTTAAGGATTTGTTCCACTTCCTCCTCCGCCTCTTCGATTTCCTCTTTGGCGGCCCGGGATTGCCGCAGGTCGGTAATCAGGTAAGCCATGAAGGCCCCATAAAATCCCAGAACAATGAAGCCGTCAGGACGGCTGATCTCTCCATCGTAAGACAATAAAAAAACCAGCAAAAGCATGCCGCCAAGCATCCAGATATACTTCACAGGAAAGTCAGGGTGTTTGATGGGAAACAGCGCTGCGGCTGAACCGAGAGCCAGCAGAATCAAAAAGACCACCGTGCCCAGGATACTGCCGAAGGCCAGAGCCGTCAGATGCTGATAGGAGCCGATCACCGCCGGAGCGAATTCCTCCAGATCAATGCTGATAATTAACATCGCCAAAATAAACGGGGCGACTGCCAGTCGGGCCGCGATGCCGATCAGGCCCTCGACCAGATACTTTGCTGCAAAAATCAAGATGACCACGCCGATAAGCAGATAGCCAACATTCACAATTACACTATCCATTTTTTCCCCTTTTTTAATAAGTTATTAAAAATTTAGTTTTTATTTGTCATAATAAACGTAACTTTTTAAGCCTTATTTTGTCAAGTCAATAAATGTAATATTTGTTACATTTTTATAAACCCTGCGCCTCCAAGACCATACCATGTTCCGGCCGGGAATTGGGGAGAGAAAAGATCCCTCCCTGGGCAATAAAAAATCTGCAAAACCGGAAGGTTATCGGAAAACGAAAAAATTTGCTTCAGATGAGGAGGAGGAAGGCTGATCGGGCGTAGTCTGGGGACAGCGGGACCATTAACTTAAATTATCTATTAATTCAATTAGTTAAAACTGCCAGAAGAAGGGCGCCAGGAAAATTGTCACCACTCCCACCAGAATGGTCAACGGCACCCCGATCCTGACAAAATCACCGAAACGATAGGTTCCCGGCTCATAGACCATGAGGTTGGTCTGGTAGCTCCAGGGCGAAATAAAGCTGCAGGAGGCGCCCACCAGCAGGGTCATGACAAAAGGCATGGGGTTGACCCCCAACTCGACCGCCAGGTTCATGGCGATGGGAAACATGAAGACCGCCGCGGCCACGTTGGTGACCAGAGCGTTCATCAGGACGCAGCCCAGGTACACCATGGTGAGGGCCAGGTAGGGATGGGCCCCGCCCACGGCCATCAGCCCGGCGGCAATGGCCGCGGCCAGCCCGCTGGCCTGCACCGCCGCGCCCAAGCCCATGGCACTGGCGATAATGACCAGAATATTGAAATCAACGTTGCGGCCGGCCCAGCGGGTGGTCATACAGCCGGAAAGGAGCATGGCGCCCGTGGCCAACAGGGCGGCGTTCAGCATGGTGAGCCAACCCAAAGAGGCCACCGTCACCATGGCAGCCATGATGGCGGTGGCAGTGAGGGCCCGATCATACCGTTTAAAGCGCACCCCGGTCAGGCGTTTGGTCAGGGAAAACTTCACTTCGTTAAGATTGTCCTGGAAAAAATCCTCTTCCACCTCCAGGATCAGGTCGTCGCCGGCTTGCAAGCGCACCTCGGCCAGGGGCGTGTCCGGCGCTTGCCCCAGGCGGGACAGGCCAACGATGGCAAAGCGACAGGGGCTCTCCGCATGGGGAAGATCGGCGATCTGGCGGCCGATTTCCGGACATTGCGGCGACACCACCGCCTCCACTAAACGGTGGGAAAACCGTTCCGATTCAAAGGCCTGGAGGCGTTGCGCCGGCTCCAGGCCGTTGGTGTCCCAGAGCGCAGGAATAACCTCAAAGGTGGCGGCGAAACAGAGGCGGTCGCCAGCGGCCAGGGCCGTGTCGGGCCGCAATGGGGCCAGGCTGCCGTCAGACCGCCGGATTTCCAACATCTGCATACCACTTCCTTCCAGGTATCCCAGGTCGCTCAGGGTGCGGCCCAGCAGCGGCCCCTTTGGATTGACGATAAATTCAGCACGATACCAACGTTTTAATCTTATCGTCACATCCGTCTTGCGCGGCTCCGGCAGCAGCCAGCGGCTGGTGAGGATGATAAACGCCAGACCGACGACGGTGACCGGCACGGCCACCGGGGCCATGGTAAACATACTCAGACGCTCCATCGGCGCGCCGGGCGTTTTCGTCAAATAGTCCCTAACCAGCCCGGCCAGCACCAGGTTGGTGGCCGTGCCGATGAGGGTGCAGGTGCCACCCAGGATGGTGGCATAACTCAGCGGGATATAAAGGCGGGTGGCTGGCAAACCGGCTGATCGGGCCAGATCCCGGATGACCGGAATAAACATGGCCACGATGGGGGTGTTGTTGAGAAAGGCGCTCCCGGCCGCCACGGGCACGAGAATCTTTAACTGGGCCGCCAGCAGCGTCCGGGGCCGGCCGATGAGGCGCTCCACCAGCAGGTTGATGGCACCCGTCCGCTGCATGCCGGCCGCCACCATAAAGAGCACGCCGATGGTGAGCACCCCGGGATTGGCAAAACCCCGCAGGCTCTCCTCCACCGGCGCCAGGCCGAAGGTGAGGCTCAGGCTCAGGGCTCCCAAAAACACGGCCACCGGCGGCAGGCGGGTGGCTATAAGCAGCACGAAGGTGGCAATCAGGATGGCTAAGGTCAGGTATGCAGAAAGTCCCATATAATAGTGGTCAGTGGTCAGTGGTCAGTGGCTAGTGGTTGGTGCAATGAGCCCGCCTTTTCATTTGACGACCCGCTATCCTGATCCAATTACCACTGACCTGTGACCGAATATTTTTCCGCGCACTACTCACTTTTTTTCAAGAATGCCAGCATCTGCGCCACCGGCCAGACATTGATAATATCGTCTTTCTCGGCCCAGCCGCGGCGGGCCTGAGCCACCCCCAGGGGCATGTAGCGCAGTTGATCAACATGGTGGGCGTCCGTGTTAATAACCATCCTGACGCCAGCCTCTTTGGCGGCCCGGATATTGACGTCCCCTAAATCCAGACGCTCGGGATAGGCGTTGATCTCCAGGATGGTGCCGGTCTCCCGGGCCAGACGCAGCAGATCGCTGACCGCCACTTCATACTCTTCCCGGCGTTTCAGGATGCGGCCGGTGGGATGCGAGATAATGTCCACGTGGGGGTTGGCCATGGCCGTCTGCAGGCGGCCCAGCATTTCCTCCCGGGGCAGGCGGAAGGCAGAATGGATGCCGGCGATGACGTAGTCCATCTGGGCCAAGACCTCATCGGCAATGTCAATACTGCCGTCATTGAGGATATTGGCCTCACAGCCCTTGAGGATGGTAAATGTTTTCCCCTCCTGCCGGAGACGGGCGTTGAGGTCATCAATCTCACGGTTGCGGGCCAGAAGCTGCTCTTCGTCCAGACCGTGTTCGATGCGCAGAAATTTGGTATGATCCGAGATGCCCACATAGGTATAGCCCAGGGCCATGGCCGCCTGGGCGATTTCGGCGATGGACTGGGCGCCGCCGTTCCAATTGGAGTGAACGTGCAGGTCGCCTTGCATGTCGCCGTAGTCAATGAGATGAGGCAACCGCCCTTCCCGCGCCGCGGCCAGCTCGCCCCGATCCTCCCGCAGCTCCGGCGGGATCCAGGCCAGTCCCAGGGTCTGATAGATCTCTGCTTCGGTCCTGCCGGCGACAACGCGGTCATGTTGATCAAACAGGCCGTATTCATTCAGCTTATACCCCTGGTCGATGGCGATCTGCCTGAGGGCGATGTTGTGTTCTTTGGAGCCGGAGAAGTATTGCAAGGCGGCGCCGTAGCTCTCGGCCGGGATCACCCGCAGATCCGCATCCAGCCCCTGGCGCAGGCGCACCGAGGATTTGGTGGGGCCGTGGGCCTGCACTTTGACCACGTCGGGTTGCGAGACGAAAAAATCCATGACCTGTTCCGGTCGGGAAGAGACCGCCAGGAAATCCAGGTCGCCGATGGTCTCTTTCTTGCGCCGGAAAGAGCCGGCCACATCGGCCTGCTCCACTTCCGGCAAGGCCCGGAGCGCCGCCAGCATCTGCTCGGCCAGCGGCCAGACTTCGCCCAACAGAAAACGGCCGGTGCTTTTTTTCAGGAATTCGATGCCCTCCAGGATATTGGCCTCGGTCTTGGCCCCGAAGCCTTTCAAGGGCGCGATCTTGTGCTCCCGGGCCGCCGCCTCCAACTCCGCCAGGTTGGTGATCCCCAACCGGTCGTAGAGGATTTTGGCCTTCTTCGGCCCCATGCCTTCTACCGCAATGAGCTCATCTAAATTAATGGGGAGTTTGCGGCGGAACTCTTCGTAATACTCGATTTTGCCGGTTTTGAGATACTCCTCAATCTTCTGGGCGATGCTCTCGCCAATGCCGGGGATGGCCTTGAGGGCCTTGAACCCCCCTTGCCGATAGATATCTTCAATGCTATCTTTAAGATTTTCCAGGGTGATGGCTGCCTTCTGATAGGCATAAGGTTTAAAGCGCACCCCGTCCATCTCCAGATATTCAGCGATCTCATTAAAAATTTTGGCGATTTCCCGATTTTTCATGGCAGGATTTTCTTACTCATTGGTTATATGATATTTATTTTATCATGCCACGAAGATAAGGGCGACACGAACTTGTCCGGGGATTTAAGGGCGGCCCGTGGCCGCCGCCACGGCATGCGCGGCACGCCTCATGAACCAGGAACTTTGCCAAGCAGACTGATAACTTCTTTTGGAGGGCAAGGAATAATCTCATGACCAAACCCGAACCCACCCCGCCGCCCAACTTCATCCGCTCTATTATCGAAGAGGATCTGCGCACCGGTAAATTCGGGGGTCGGGTCATCACCCGCTTTCCCCCTGAGCCCAACGGCTATCTGCATATCGGCCATGCCAAGTCCATCTGCCTGAACTTCGGTCTGGCCGCAGACTATCACGGCCACTGCAACTTCCGCTTTGACGACACCAACCCCAGCAAAGAGGACATTGAATTTGTGGAATCCATCCAGGCCGATGTGCGCTGGCTGGGCTTCGACTGGGGCGACCGGCTGTATTATGCGTCGGATTACTTTGAACAGCTCTATCTCTGGGCCGAGCAGCTCATTATGACCGGCAAGGCCTACGTGGACGAGCTCAGCCCCGAGGAGATCCGGGACTACCGGGGCACGCTGACGGAGCCGGGGCGGGAAAGCCCCTGGCGGGATCGGCCCGTCGAGGAAAATCTTGACCTCTTCCGGCGCATGCGGGCCGGGGAGTTCCCCGAGGGCTCCCTCACCCTCCGGGCCAAAATCGACATGGCCTCCCCCAACCTCAACCTCCGGGACCCGGTGATGTACCGCATCAAGTATGCGCCCCACCACCGCACCGGCACGCAATGGTGCATCTACCCCATGTATGATTGGGCCCACGGCCAGTGCGACTCCATCGAGGGCATCACCCACTCCATCTGCACCATGGAGTATGAGGACCACCGGGCCTTATATGACTGGTACCTGGACCAGTTGGGGATCTATCACCCCCAGCAGATTGAGTTCGCCCGCCTGAACCTGAGCCACACCGTCCTAAGCAAACGCCGCCTCATCCAGTTGGTGCAGGAGGGCCACGTCCACGGCTGGGATGACCCCCGTATGCCCACCCTGGCCGGGATGCGCCGCCGGGGCTACCCCCCGGCCGCCATCCGCACCTTCTGCGACCGCATCGGCGTGGGCAAACGGGAAAACCTGGTGGATATGGCCCTGCTGGAGTTCTGCGTGCGGGAGGAGCTGAACAAATGGGCCCCCCGGGTCATGGGAGTGCTGCGCCCCCTGAAGGTGATTATTGACAATTACCCCGAGGGTCAGGTGGAGGAGCTGGAGGCCGTGAACAACCCCGAGGATCCCGGCGCCGGCACCCGCCTGATTCCTTTTAGCCGGGAATTATTCATTGAGCAAGATGACTTCCTGGAAAATCCGCCCAAAAAGTTCTATCGCCTGGCCCCGGGCCGGGAGGTGCGGCTGCGCTATGCCTTTTTCCTAAAGTGCCAAGAGGTCATCAAGGACCCGGCCACCGGCGACGTAGTGGAGCTGCGCTGCACCTACGACCCCGCCACCCGGGGCGGCCAGGCCCCCGACGGCCGCCAGGTCAAGGCCACCATCCACTGGGTGTCGGCCGCCCACGCCCTGCCGGCCGAGGTGCGGCTCTACGACCGGCTCTTCACCCATCATCATCCGGCCGCCACCGAAGATTTCAAGGCGCATCTCAATCCGGATTCTCTTCAGGTCATTTATCCGGCCCGGCTGGAACCCTCCCTGGCCCAGGCCCGGACGGGCAGCCACTACCAACTGGAGCGGCTGGGCTATTTCTGCGTGGATCCGGACAGCAGCAGTGATCGCCTGGTCCTGAACCGCACCGTCACCCTGCGGGACGCCTGGGCCAAACTGCAGGACGCCGCAAAACAGGGGAAAAAGCCATGAAGCCGCTGTCGCTCCAACCTTGGGAAATATTGGCCCGCCTGCGCCAAAAGCAGCCGGTGGTGCACCATCTGACCAATTGGGTGACCATCTACGACTGCGCCCAGGTGGTCAAGGTCCTGGGCGGCTCGCCGGTCATGGCCCACGCCCCCGAAGAGGTGGCCCAGATGACCGGCCTGGCCCAAGCCCTGGTTTTGAACATCGGCACCCTGACCCCGGACTTCGTGGCCGCCATGCTCCTGGCCGCCCAGGCCGCCAAGGCCCGGGGCATCCCGGTGGTCCTGGACGTCTGCGGCGCCGGGGCCACGGCCCTGCGGGATGAAGCCAGCCAGCGGCTGCTCAACGACGCCCGGATTGACATCATCAAAGGCAATGCCTCGGAGATCGCCCGGGTGAGCGGTCTGGCCGTGCAGACCAAAGGGGTTGATGCCGCCCAAGTGGCGGCAGACCTCCGACAGATCGCCCAAAACCTGGCCCGGCAGCGCCAGGCCGTGGTGGTCATTACTGGCGCCGTGGATATCGTGGCCGATGCCCAGCGGCTTTTTCTGGTGCAGAACGGCCACCCCCTCATGGGGCAAGTCGTGGGCACGGGTTGTATGGCGACTTCGATCATTGGCGCCTTTGCCGCGGTGGAGCCGGACCTGGCCGCGGCCGCAGCCGGTGCCCTGGTCTGCTTCGGCGTCGCCGCGGAACTGGCCGCCCGGGAAAACCCGGGCCCGGCCCGCTTCAAGGAGCGCCTCTTTGATGCCCTCTATTTCCTGGATGAAGCGACTGTCCGGGAGCGGATGGACGTGGAGGGTGAGAGGTGAGAGGTCAGTGGGCAGGGAAAAGGGAAGAGGGATCAGGGATCAGGGCTTAGTGGTTAGGTGTATTGGGGGAAGGATATTATATAGGGCGGCCTGCGGCCGCCAACATTTTCCTGGATGAAGGGACGTTGCGGGAGCGGATGGACGTGGAGGGTGAGAGGTAAGAGGTCAGTGGGCAGGGAAATGGGAAGAGGGATCAGGGATCAGGGATCAGGGATCAGGGCTTAGTGGTTAGGTGTATTGGGGGAAGG
>CALGOE010000143.1 GCA_937958145.1 uncultured Desulfobacca sp. | reverse complement strand
GAAACAAAAGGGCGGCCGCATCCGGCCTGCCCGGCCACTCATTGCCGAATCACCCGCCCGAACTCATCATGTTCGTGGTGGTTGACCACCTCCCACAATTTATCCACCTCGGCCTGGCATTGCTCCATCTCTTTTCTACTGACAAATCTTCTCGGCAACGATTCTTTACAAAGACAGGTCATGGTATGCAGTTCCTCTACTTTGCTCTCCACCCGTTGTAATATCCGCCACACTAAAAAACCCACGACGCTTAACAACCCACCGGTGACACTCATAAGTATTCTGATGTAATCTTCGGGATCCATAACATTATTTCACCTCCCCCCTTTGTTTTCTTCGGGGACCTTGCGTCGGCGCTCTATTGTAGAGCTCGCCCTTATTCCTCCCAGCCGACGATAACAATATTCTGCCCACTGGTATTCTCGTTGTCCACATAGATACCATGATCAGGCCTTGGCACAAAACGGCAGGGCATGGCCGCGCCCGTGGACTTAAAACCGCTCCCCGGATAACCGACATGGATAAGCTGATTCCAGTTGGCTCCGTCATGAGAAAGGGCACACTTCAGCGTATAGCCGTAATCCGCATGGGCCACGCCAAAAACTTCCCTTGCTGTCACCGGCGCCACTAGATCAAGATACTTCAACGTCCAGCCGTTCACCGCCCCGGTCACCCACGTTATCGGAGTTCTCCACCGCCAGGACCGCCCTTTCTGCTCAAAAGCCTGGATATTACCGGCACTGTTGTTCAGGATCATCCCCAAATAACGAAAATTCGTATTGGGCAGAACCACAAACCAATCCCCCTGGGCCATAGTCAAAGCGCTGCCCGAGTAGGTGATCGTGCCGCCAGTGCTGTTGTCGTTGTTATTGGCAGTCACGGTCCGGATCATTCCCCGGGAAGCCCCGGTCAGGACCAATATCTTACTGTTCTGCAGCTCATTGGTGGTGAAGCCATACCCAATATTGGCAGTGTTGGCATTGTTGCGCAGGGTGATGACCTGGGAGGCCTGGCTTGAGTATCTCATCAAAGGCATGGCCTTGAGGGCAAAGGTGGTATCTATGGACGCGGCCACAGCATAGATCGCGTACCACTGACTGCTCTTCTCCGTCCCCCAGAAATGGGCCGGGGTGTCAAAATCCATGGACACATCCGTGGCATTCTCCCGGTATTTGCCATCAGACAAGCCCCCCTGCACCAAAAGGGCGGGGTGCAGCGGGGACGGAAACCCAGACATCATGACCCGGGCCTTGCAATCCGATGTTGCCGCCACCTTGACGGCGGTGTTATCAACCCAAGTCAAATTGGGCAGATTAATAAGCTCTGCCAGCTCAATAATAGCTTGCTCAATATAAGCAAAATCATTTTTCAGGATCACCTGCCGGCCAGTGCCAGATCCCCATTTGCTCTGTGGTAAATTTGCTAAACTCATCTCATCACCCTTTTTGCAAAAATTATCTAAGCAAGCAGAAAAACCACTTCTTCTCTCAATACCCAAAGGCCCGGAACGGCCAATCCTGGTCCTGCTCAGAATTGGTATCTATGGCATAGCTCTCGTAATCACCCCCCGCCGTATCAAGAGCCCAGCTCGGAGCATAATCGCTGGTTCGCATCAACTCCAAAGATACCCGCAACTTCCTGAGATCAAAGACCCGCCGGTGCAAGGCAAACGGTTCCGCCCCATAACCATGAAACGATGAATCAATCTTCACCACATCATTCAGGTCCAGACGCATGGCCGCCAGATCAGCCACCACCTGCACCACTTCTTTGGGTGCAGAGAAATATGCCAGGGCCCTTTGAGCAATCTTGGCCGCAGTATTGGCATCCTCCGTTATCACCGGCGAACCGTAGTGCATGCCGAGGCCAAGCCGAATCTCACCCAGGGAATCAATCATGCTCTGGTTTTTCCTCTCAACATACAAAGAATTGTCACGACGGTAATCGCCATAGCTTAAATTAACTACGGTTGCTATTTTGGACGCCACATAATTTGAGTTGATGGAATATATCTGACGGTCAGAAAGAGAAGCCTGGCCGATCCGGATCATGAACTCAAGCAGCGAATTAAACCAATACCACGATCCGTTATAGAGCGCCCAGTCAATGGCCGCGTGCATCATGAGCACCACGCCTTCCATGGACCCCATCTCTTTCATGAACAGGTAATGAGGGGCGTAGTCCCAGATATCATGGGGCTCACAGTCATGGTAGGGGATCAAATCCTTGTTCAGCAGGTTTGGTTTGGTATCCCCGGACATGGCCCAGAAGTTGTTCATCATGTTCTGGTAGTGGGTCTCATCATCGGCAGTATACGGATACCGATAGGCTGTTCCAGCCCGCCCCACCACCGCCAGTCCAAAAGCATGGGCCACCAAAGCATTCATCCAGGCATAATGGTAGTCGGATTTATAGAGATACCCGCCATAATCCCCGGAAGGCCGGTTCACCCGCAGATCGTAGAGCAGTTTCTGCGCCAGGTCCAGGGCCCGGGCATCGCCATTGCGCATGTAGATATAGAGCGCCCCGATAACCACCGACGCCGCCCCACCCGCATCAAAAGAAAAGGCGCTGTTGGTATCATAGTTATAGCCATACTCATGAAACCAGATGGGAAACTTGTACCCACCGGCCCCATCACTGACAACTACGGCCTGAAACCAATCCAGCCACTTGTCCAGTATTTCCCAGGCGGCCTGGTCGTTGCTGACAAAGAAGTATTCACCAAGCCGGTAGAAAGACCAGAACTGGCCCAGACAATAGCCCACTTCCGGGTAGCTGGAGCCGTTCTCCAAGCCCTGGATGACCCGCCACCGTCCCTGAACCTCGGCGGTAGTAAACGCCCGGCCTTTATGGACAGCCACATAATCCACCGCACCATTCAGATAACCGGGCCAGGTTGCTTGCGCCGAGCCAAGACGCAAAGGAGCTGCGGCATTAAAATAAGCAGCCGTGTGCGACGTGCTCCAGGTTGCACCATCCAGGAAAAAGGTGAGCGTGTTTCCTTCCCTCATGACGCCGATATGATGCCAATCCGTGTCGGCGATTCTAAGACCAGACGCCACCGCCGGGTAATCCGACCCATTCGTTGACCAGGCAAAATTCAGGTAACCGCCGCTTGAAAGATAAAAAACCCAGGAACGCAGATTACCGGCCTGATTCCATTTTCCAAGGAATGTCTGCTGCTGCACGACATTCAGCTTCACCACCATCTCAATGGTGAAATCTCCGTCCAGATGGAAATCCGTCCCGTCCGTGGTGGCGTGTCTGCTGGTCCCGTCAAAAATCAGGGCCGTGTTCCCCGGCTGGCAGACTCCCGTCCCCCACACCGGATTACCGGACGTCATGGCAAACGTATGAGTGCCAAGAGTATCCACCATGCGCTCATTGAACCGCCAGGAGGCCACTTCCTTGCCATAATGGCGATACTTGGACCACCAGCAGAACCGATTGAAATTCTCTTCCCCGCACAAAGCAATGTTCTCTATATCGTTGCGGGTATGCACCGGCAGGATGGGCCCCGGCTGCCCCCCATACCGCCGGGTGTATTCAGCCTGGGCGTCGGCATGGAGCATCAGTTCCGTGTTCTTGATATCAAACCTGTTCATCAGGTAAGGAGAAAGGGGGTGACTGTAATGAACCAACGTAGGTCCACGCCAGGGATTGCGGCCATAAGCGTTAAGAGAGATGGCCAGACGAGGGACATAAGGATACGGGTCGTCAACAGCCAGATCAAATCCAAAGTCGTCGAGATACCAGTCTGGGCCGTTCCCCTGGAGTACGACAGAATCGGCGTTGTATTTGAATTCAAAAACGCGGAGATTGTTGCTGCCAACGAAAGTAAGGTGATTATCAAACTTTAGGTCGCAGAGATCAAAAGACCCCTGCGCCGGTGGACTGGAGCTGATCCCCACGTCCACCAGCGTCAAGGGGTGGGTCAGGGTGCCGCCGCTTTCAGGGAGGAATGAGGAAAGGTTTATGGACACCCTCACCCACTCATTCGGGGGGACAACATCATCATGGTAAAAATAATTCCCGTTGGCATCACGCACCTTGGTCCGGAAAGTGGTGTCTGTGGCCAGATAATGGCGCAGTAGGTAATTGAGATTGGTCCTGCCGGTGCTGGTCACATCAGCAGGTATCCCCACATAGAACCCCAAAGCCTGCAAGGTGGTGGGGTCCAGGTGCCACGTAAACCGTTGTTTGGTGTAGAACACCTCCCCAAAGATGGTTTCCTCATCCTCAAGGTCGTAAAAGAGGATTTCATAAGGTTCCCCATACACCAAATTATGGACCGACCAGTTGCCCCATCTGCCCGGTTTCCGGTCCCGGCAGTCAATGATGTTCCCCAACCGCCAGAACTGTTCAAACCCGATCTCAAACTCCCGCCAGGACGTCCAATGATCGGGCAGGCCATGCACAAAGCTGTAGGTCTCCCCGAAAGGATCAGCGTCCGTGGTCTTGGAATTGTTCAGAGAGAGCAGCAGACGATGGGGTTTGATCTCCTGGCCGCCACAGGTGATCAACCAGGTGTCGCCAACGGCCAGGTCACCGTCTTGCCAGTACGCCCGTAGACCATGGCCCAGCAGAACCGGCGAAGTGGAAGACGGACAGGTGATCTCTTCCCCGTCAATCCCGTCATCCGGGTCCACATCATTGAGCAGTCTCAGATTGCCGTCATAAACAGCCAGGGTTGCCCTGGCGGTCCCGGGAGGGCCCGCTTCCGTGACCGTGATGTGGTAATAGCGCACCTGCGCCAGGTCAAACCCGTCTATCAACACCATCTTGGCTGCACCGGTCCCCGCTGTCTTGATGAACCGCTGCACCCTTGACACCGCCCCCTTGCCCCGGAGTTTGAACCTCACCTTGCTGATGGTATTGAAATACTGCTGCGTCAGGTCCCAGTTGAACCCAAACCCAAACCAGGCCGAGAACCCGGGCCCCCGGTAATACTGAGGGACAAACCTCAAAGCCCGTCCATACGTGGGGTCGTCAGGAGGAATCTCAGTATCAAACCTGCTGAACCCCTCAGGGCCATGCACCGTGTTGCCATAAAGCAGATAATTGCCCCGGTCGAACCATTTTCGGTTGAACGTATCCAACACCAGAGGGTTGCCATTGCTGGCCGCGTTGGGTAGGTAGGTATCCCAGAAAAACTGGAGGATGTCAGATGGATCAAGCCCCTGTTCCCGGTAGGCGAAATAAACCGCGGCCATAGCGTCAAAAATCCGGTCCACGGCAAAATCATAGGTATAGTCCGTGGCCGAGCGCCAGGCCCGACGCATACAGGGCACCGAGTTCAAAGCATCGTACTTGGCCGCCTTCTCGCCGGTGTTGTAGATGTAATAAGCCTGAACCTCCGTCCCGTTGGCCAAGGGAGTGCCCAGAGTGATGACGGTCCGGTTCCCCTGGTTCTGGAACGAACCACCGGTGAAATAGTTGGTGTCCCCGGCCTCCGGGTCCACCCAGAACCCACCCCAGGCAAACAGGGCATCCGTCTTCCAGACCCCACGGAGATAGTAAACCCTGCCGCCGCCCACTGACTCGGGGACCACCACCTGGTTGTCCTGCACCGTAAACCGAACCCCGCTCCACAACCCACAGACCATATCCTGGAGCGGCGTACCCCCACAGTTGTCAAACGTCCAGTTAAACTGACTGGCCCTGGCCCACGCAATTCCAGACATTGTGTATCCTTCTTCCCCGAGAGAGATGCCTTCAGATAACTTCGTATGCCCTCAACCTCGGGGAGCACTCAAAACAACTCGCCGAATTGAAAGAGCGCCGAGATGCCTTTGGGTATGTCCAAAGAAAAATTACCCACCCCATCAGCCACTAACCAATCTTCCCCTCCCGGCTCGCCGGTAAACGATACGGACAGGGCTTGGTCCAGGAGAGTATCCGCCTCGGCCAATTCTTCCAAAGCTGCCCAGACTTTTTTCATCGCCCCCTGGCGGGCTTCCCGAGCCCTGCGGATATTTTCCAAATATGCTGATAAGTTCATTCTTAGCCCTCCCCCGTATACGCCGAAACATATATCCTGTCACCATCAATCCAAAAAAAGATCAGGCAGCTCATACAGATGGCCTGAATAGCTTTCCAGGCCGGTACCCCTTCAAACCTGGCCCCTATTTGGTAATCCGCCACGTTCTGCCTGGCCTGCGCGAACGACACCTCGTCCACATTCTCGGCCAAGCCCACTTCATTAAGAATTTCTTTTATGATATCAATGGGATTTGAGGTCTCTGACTTTACCACCCGCGCTTCCACGATCCTGACCTCGCCCAGGAGAGTAATCTCCCCCGTGGTGGCATCGGCCAGCACACTGTCCATCTCCACGCCGTTGCCATAGATGTTGGTAATGGCCAAAAACGGGCCGCCATTGATAATATATGTTGTCCGGCGCGTATAGGCCGTGAAGGCAAAGCGGTCGCCGGCGACCAGATCATTGCCGCCCCCCGGGACAAAATAAATCATCAGACCATCCCGGAGGTGACAGGGAGTGGCGCTGGTTGCCGACACGACCCCGGTTTTTTCCCAGGAAGAGCCGCCGTCCAGGCTCCACCGAAACGTTGCTGCCGACACTTCCCCGGTCGTTTCCGCTTCAATCAGAAATTCCAGATCCTGGGCGTTGCCGAATACTCCCGTCACCCTCAATTCCGCACTCCCAACCCCCATTTTCTGCACCGCACCGACCTGGGGAGCAATGGACTCCTTTAATTCGGCCCGAACTCTATAATATCCGGCCAGAAACGGTTTTCTGGTCCCATCGGCCGCCGGCGCCCCCACCATCTGCTGGAGGCGCTCGTGGAAAAGCTGGGAACAGGTTATCTTGGCTCGATGCCTACCGTTCCAGGCGTCGCCAATATCTCTGATATCCTGAATGCGCCCCACATATTGCCGCAGCCAGGATATCTCGCCATCGGGCAGCTCAAACCCCGAAAATATATGGAGCTCTTTCCCGTGCCAGAAGCTCTCCGTCAGGAAGCTATTCTTATGGCCGGGCAGCCACTGGCGCCGGGAGTTGTCCACCGTCAGCGTCAGGGCTGCCCCCTGCAGGTCATGAAACCA
>CALGOE010000142.1 GCA_937958145.1 uncultured Desulfobacca sp. | reverse complement strand
ACCGGCCTTTCGGGTGAAGCGCAAAAACGCCTCCCGAAATTTCAGAAGGTCCTTACTTCCGGGCTTGCCCATCAGCTCAAGAACCGATTCATCAAAGTGCTCGGGAGCCAGCTTCAGTTGGCCGGAGATGTCGCCAAAATAGACCGGCGAGGCGAAAACGACGACGTCGGCCCCGCGGATGGCCTCATAAACCGGCGTCATGTCGTCCTTAAGGATACAGGCCTCGGCCTTGGTCTTGCAGCCCATGCAGGCCTGGCAGCCCTGAAACGCCATCTTGTTCAAATGATACGTCTCCACCACCGCCCCCCGCTGCGCACAGGCCTCCAAAAAGGCCTGGGCCAGCCGGGCGCTGTTCCCCTGGGGCCGCGGGCTGCCCAATAAGGCAATAATTTTCATCGAGAATCCTCACACTTGAGAGTGATCAGTAAATATTATTTGAATTAGGTGTAAACCAGCGGCCGGGAAAAAGCAAGGGGGAAGGGACCGGTTGGGAGGAAAGGCTGACACCCCAATACAATAGGGGCCAAAGCCGGTAACCCCGGCTTGGCCCCAGGGGTGGTCATGGCAGAGATCACCAGAAAATAAACCAGGCACAGGCTGGAACGCCGGTGCTGCCAGATACAGAGCTTTTCTTTGCGGCCATTATCTTATTGCCGCTTATAATCCCGGCCGGCTTTTTGCCCGGCGCTGCGGCTGAAGGCATCATATTCCTCGCGGAGATCACGTTTCTTTTTCTCGAGTTGCGAAATTTTTCGGTCGATCTCGTTAATCCGCTGATTTTGTTCTTGGATCTGCTCATTGGCTGCTTCCAGGCGCATGCTCCTCTTCAGACTGAACACGCCGACTTCCCCTGATTCCTCCAGCTTATTTCTGACCGCTTCCGCATCACGCCGCAGCTTCTGGGCCTCGGCTTTCTCCCGCTCCAGATCCCTGATCTGGTCGTTAATTTGTGAAGTCTGCCGATTAAGCTCATTCCAGCGTTGTTCGCCCGGAAGCAGATCGGGGCTGGACCCAGAGGAGGTCCTGGTTGCACCACTACCGCAGCCGCAACCCGAAGGACCCAGGCCGGTCGTCGGCGGCGCTGCCGTAACGCCGGGGCCAGTCCCACCCTGGACAGTGGTCGGCGGTGTGGGGCGATCCGAAGCGGAAAGCTACACCAGGAAACCGATAAGATTGATCACCAGCAAAAAGCCAAGCAAACGCAGAGAATTTTTCAACATGGGTACCCTCCCCGAGGAATTGTCAGATGAGCGCAAAAAAGGCCAGAAGCGACAATAGCAGGCCAAACACCTAGGGTATCGACAGATCCTGGGCAAAACTTCAATCAAACGACAAGACGGCAGCCGGTCTGAAGGCGCCGACTGCCGTCTGGTCTCATGATGCAATACCTAAGGCAATTACATGCCGCTTTTTATCTTGTGTTCAAACTGATCCACCTGCCGCTTGGGCTTGCGGGGATCTTTGGGTTGATGGCTCGGATCAGGAACCATGGTTTTGCTGGTGGGCAACGGACCATACTGATCATGGAAGCCGGTGTCCCGCCACCGCTCTCTGATGCGCTGTAATCTTTCCCGTTCGGCTGCCGCCTGACGTTCGGCCGCCTCCCGAGCGGCTCGTTCATGGGCCGGCACTTCCAGGAAGGTCGCCGATTCCCGGGTAATTCTTAACGCATTGCGGGCATTTTCTTCGGCTTTGCGGGTTGTTTCCAATTGTTGCAGGTAGCTCTGGTAAAGATTCACGGCTTGCACCTGCTTAGGCGATTGGGGCGGATAGGTGGGTCTGGTGACGTCTCCTGGCGGCGGCGTCAGACCCAGTCGTTCATAATCCCGCCGGATCTCAGCAATCTTTCCCTCGGCCTCTTTCATATTCCGCAGGCACTGATCCAAAGGCGCCAACAGGTCGTTTTCCCACGATCTGTATTGATCCTGCCAGAACTCCCATTTTTTATTCAACGTTTCCTGGACCGTCATCTCCCGCACCGGTTTCGTTTTTTCCGGAGGCTCGGGGGTCGGAGTGGTCTTTTTCACGGTAACCTTGGTCGTATCGGCTGCTTCTGGTTCTGGGGGTTTCGGCGCCGGTATCGTCCCAAAAACCAGGCCACCTTGGGGATCCCTGACGTCAGGATAATCCCGGAATGGGTCATCCTTGCTGCCGGTGCCGTAATATGGCCGTCCATCGGAGAGGTAACCCGTGGGTTTCGGAGCGGTCGGCGGCTGCGTTGTCGTCCGCACACATCCAGCGCAGCCGCTGGGCCCCAGATCCAGAGGGGCACTGACACCGGGCGCCGGCACCGTCTTGTCATGCAGGATGACCTTTTTCTCCACGCCCTCAGTCGCCCACAGCTGGGAGATGATCCCGCCGGCATAGATGAGCATAAAAAACAGCAATAAACGGAACATATTTTTAACCATGAGCTGATCTCCTCTGGTTTCTTATCTTGAGAGGGCGCACTGCGGCGCCCTGAAAAAATCCCAAACGACCATCTTAATACTGATATCCTAACAGTAAATTGATGGTCCACTGGTCATATCGATACCATTTGATATTGGAATTATTGCGCATGTAATAAAAGTTGGTCTGCACCGACCACTGCGGCAGAAAGGTATAAATCACTTGGGCCCCGCCCGAAACGCCATGATCTTCGCGCTTCGGGAAAGGCGGGTTGTTGAAAAAATAGGCTGGGTTGTTGCTCTTATGGGCATCAAACCAGTAATTATTAAAGTATTGATTATAGAGGTCAAAATAAACTTTGCCCGTCACCTGGGAGACAATGGGGAAAACGCCGGCCACCAGGATGCGATACCCGTCGTAATCCCAGTTGCTGCCGGCGGCAAAGTTGCTGTCATAGGTGAAGCGGGCCTGCACATAGGCGCTGCGCTGCTTGTTGAGGAACAAATAGGCCCCCAAATAGGCCATAATGTTCTTGGCGCTGGGATTATCCTCATTGGCCGCCATGGCCAGGGAATAATAGCGGCGCTCAAAACCGACAGAGGTCTCCAGCATTATGTTGTCGGTGACCATTTGAAAATACACCGGCCGGGCCGTGTAAAAAACCCGGTACTTACTGGAACCGATGTCCAGATAATTGTAGTTTAACAGGCCCGCCAACTGCCCGGAGTTGTTGAAAAGGCGCAAGACAGGCGTCAGGGTGACATTGTTGCTGAACATGTCAAACTGACCGAGGCGAAAATGAAAGTTCTGGTTCAAGGAATACTGGGCCAAAAGGCCGAATTCAGGAGTAATTTGGTAGGTGTAACCGGCCGTGAGATTGTGTTCATAGAAATAATCACTTTTGCCAAAGCCCAGGCGGTTGATGTCTTCGTCCGCATCCAAAGGCCGGGATGGCACGTTCGAATCAAAACCAAAGCCAGCCGTGACATCCAGTTGCAATGGCAGGGCCTTCTCGGCCGCGCCCCAAGCCGGGCCACCACCTCCGAGCGTCAGGGCAAAAATCAGCCAACCGACCAGAAACCATGCATTCATCATGAGTTCCCCCCCTTTTTGGTAATAGTTATCCTTTTCGGGACAATCGACCAACCTCCCCCCGCCGTTGCCCCTACCAGCAAACATCCCGTTACTTCTTAACTCTTAAAATGATTGAAAATAATTATAAAATATCTTCTCCGTACCACAGAATAATTCTATTGTCAAGGAGAAACCGTGATTGTGTGATTGCAATATGATTATGTCACCCCCTAACTGCAACAAGAAAATGTCACCCCCCCGAGTAAAAAAAATGTATCACCTACCTCCATGGGAGGATGGGTGCTATGAACCGAGAGGTGACGTTTACCATGAAAGACCTGATCCGTCAGGGGGTTCTGAGCAAGTTGGTGGCGGGCGAGTCCAATGTGGCGGAGGCAGCGGCAACAGCTCAACAGTCTGCTGCCAAAGGATTATCGTCGGAGAGCCAAAGCACACCTACGGGCTGGCGTCCTTTAGAACAGGTCATCGGGAGAGGCTGAGCCTGCGGATCAATCCTTCTTTAGTAAGATCAAATGGTTGGCCACATCGAGCCAGATGCTGTGCAAAACACCAATTTTCAACTTCGGCCAAAAGGTCTTCGCGTCAACCTCTTTCCGCTTAGATTGCCCACGGGAAAAGGATGTTCCCTGTTCAAGGGCCGAGCTCCGAGGTCAGCTCTGGTCGGTGGGGCCTGATGGCAGCGGGGTTTTTGGTGGCCCTTTGCCGACACGGCGGGTGCCCAAATAGGCCCCCACCACCTCGGGGTGACGGATGACTGCGGCCGGGGGCCCCTCCATGATTTTCTCCCCCCGGTCCAGAACCACTAGGCGGTCGGCAACTTCCAGGGTCAGGTTGAGAAAATGATCGATAATCAGGAGGGTCAATCCCTGTTGGCGGAGTTTTTCCACCAAGGTAACCACATGGCGGACCATTTTGGGGCTGAGGCCGGCCGCGACTTCATCCAGCATCAGCAGGGTCGGTTCGGTGGCCAAAGCCCGGGCTACCTCCAGACGCCGTTGTTCCGACAGCGTCAGGTCTTTGCCCAAGGTCTCGGCCTTGTGGGCCAATCCCACCAACTCCAGGTAAGGCAGGGACTCGTCCCGCAGCGCCCCCTCGGGGCGGTGCGGGCGGCCGAAACGCCTGGCAATGGCCACATTCTCCCAAGCCGTCATATCGGCAAAAGGTCGGGGTATCTGAAAGGTGCGGGCAATGCCCGCCCGGCAGCGCCGGTGGGGCTGCCAAGCGGTAATATCCTGTCCTTGGTAGAAAATCCGGCCGCTGGTGGGAAACACCTGGCCGCTGATAACGTTCATCAGGGTGGTTTTGCCGGCGCCGTTGGGACCGATGATACCGATGATTTCCTGGGCAGCCACCTGCAGGGAAATATTTTGCAGCAGTCGTTGGGATCCCCAGATCACGCCGATGGCGGCAAGTTCTAAGAGATGGTGCTTTTGGTCCGGAACCATGTGGCTAAGCCCTGGGGGAAAAAGAAAATGGTCAGAATAATAACCAGGCCATAGACCGCGGCATGTCCCTGGGGCAGCCAGGGCTGCAGTATCAACTGATCAAAGGGATACAGCACCAAGGCGCCGGTCAGGGGGCCGAGGACGGCAAAGCGACCGCCGAAAAAGCTCAAAATAAGAGGAAAAGCGGCTATATGCAGGCTGAAGACCATGGCCGGTTCAATCAGGCCCATGAGATGGGCATACAAACCGCCACAGACGCTGGTGAGAAAGGCGCTCAACCCCAACGCCGCCAGGCGGCAGCCGTAAACATTCACCCCCAGGACTTCTGCGGCGACTTCGTTGTCACGGATCGCCCTCAAAGCCCAGCCCCACCTGGATAAGAGGGCGTGCCGGTGCAGCAACATTACCAGCAGCATCCAGGCGAATAAAAAGTAATATTGACTCCGCAAACCGGCCCCCACCGGCAGGGCGATAATCTCCACATCCAGGGCTGGCAAGCGGCCGAGGCCGACAATCCCCATGGAGCCGGAGGTGAAGGACTCCCAGTTGTCCACGATGACCCGGGGGATCTCCAAGGCAGCCAGGGTGGCCAGGGCAAAATAGGCCCCCCGCAGCTTTTTGAAAACCAACCCCCAGAGAAGGCCATACAGGGCGCCAACCAGCCCCCCCGCCAAAACAGCCGGATAGGTTGGCAGGAACAGCTTCTGCTGCAGCAACACCGCGGCATAGGCTCCCAGGCCGAAAAAAGCACCGTGTCCCAGGGAGAACAGGCCGCTCAGAGCCAGGATATTCCAGGCCATGGCCAGGGCCGCATAAAAACAGGCAAGGCCGAAGACCAGAAAATAGACCTCGGCGTGAGGGAAGGCCACCGGTCCGCCCACCATGAGCAAAACCATGAGCCAGGGAAAGGCTCGTTGCAGGTTCGCACGTTTCATCCGCACCAAGTTTTGACCGGCTTGGGGTTGTTGGTCATCCGGCGCCGGTCCTGAGCCTCACGGAGCAATGTTGTGCTCACCGCTGACGTTGGGCCGCCAGACCAAAATGAGGATAAGGACCAAGGCACTTACCAGCTCCCGCCAACTACTGCCGATGGCCAGGGCCGTCAGAGATTCGGCCAGGCCCAGGAGCCAGCCCGCCCACAGTAAACTCCCGGTCCGCCCGATCCCTGCCGCCATGGTTAATATGATGGCGATGAGAGTGGGTTCCAGCCCGCCGGCCGGGTGGAGATACATATTCGTGGCCATCAGCGGGCCTGCCAGCCCCAGGAGGACCCCGCCCACGGCAAAGGCCAAAAGCTGCATCTGATCCACCCGGATCCCTGCCAAGGCGGCACTCTCCCGATTCTGGATAGTGGCCCGCAACGCCTTGCCCACAAAGGTCCAATACAAGAAAACATAAACAGCCAGCGTGGCGGCCAGAGAGCCGATGAGCAACAGAGCCTGGTTGGCCGTTACCAAAAGGGAGAGGGCCGGCAGTTCGAAAACCACCGTAACCGGCAGTAAAATCAAGCGATAGTCGGCCGAGAAAAACGCCAGGAAGAGGTTTTGCAAAACGATGGCCAAGCCGAAGGTCACCACCAGAGAATTCAACTCAAAAGGCGCCGGCAGGCGGCGCAAAAGCTCCCGCAAGGCCAAGGCGGCCACAGGGAGCACCAGCATGCACACGGGCAGGGTCCAATAAAAAGGCAGATGCCAGAAATGCCAGAGGGCAAAGGCCAGGTAGCCGGCCAGGAGGATGAAGTCCCCATGGGCCAGGTTAAAGGCCCGGGTGACCCCGAAAATGAGAGAGAAGCCGAGTCCCAGGAGGGTGTAGAAAGACCCGAGAGATAAGCCGGAGAGAACGCCTTGCAGCCAGATGCCCATAAGATGCGGGAAAGCTTTTGAATCTTCGGTTACGAGTTCGTCGGTTCCGGAAAAACAATCCGTCAACAACGCCAGTTGGACCGCCTCATGCCGGAGGCTGAGCCGATCTCCTGGTCAGCCCTGCTTTGGCCTCGCCGCGGCCAACCCTGCGGTCATGGGCCGACCGGCGGCATGGGGTAGAGCAGACTGCCGGTGGCCTGCTCCGGCGGATAGACAACCCTCAGGGCATTGTTCTGGACCTGGACGATGACCTGCTGATAATCCAGCGGATCGCCGTGGTCAGAAAAACGCACCCGCCCCAGGGGCAGGAGGAGGTCAACCCGGCGCAGTTCCTGGGCAATGGCGGGGCCGGTGAGAGGCTGACCCTGCTGCCCGACCGCCGCAATGGCGGCCAGCAAGACCTTAGCCGCAGCATAGCCGTGCATGGTGGTGCTGTTGGGCAAATGGCCGAACCTGGCCTGAAAAGCCTGGGTAAAGGCCTCGGAGGCAGACTCGGTGCCCGGATGGGTAATGCCGGGGTTCCAGGCGCACATCCCCAGCAGGCCTTCGCTGTGCTGGCGCAGTTCCCGCAGGAATTTTTCGTATGCCACCCCCCAGGGCCCGAGAAAGAGTTTCACCGGTATTTGCTGTTCCCGCAGCTGCCGGACCAGGAGGAGATTATCCGGAAAAAAGCCGCCGGAAATGAGCACCTCGGCCCCTTTTTCCCGCACTTTCAACAGGAGCATGGAAAAGTCCGGCGTTCCCGGCCGGAACTTTTCGAAAACTGCCACCGTAATGCCCTGTTGCGTTAAGATCTCTCGCAAGGAGGTGGCAAATTCTGTGGAGCCCGGGGTGGCGGTATAAAGGATGGCCACTGTCTGCGGTTTGACCATATCGGTCAGGAACCGGCCCAGGGGTTGGACGATCCCGGACATGGCGGAAACCCGGAAGAAGAAAGGATTTTTCTGGGCCGTCAGGGATTTTTGCAGACTGGCCGCGGCCACGTAAGGGGTTTGCTGGCGGGC
>CALGOE010000141.1 GCA_937958145.1 uncultured Desulfobacca sp. | reverse complement strand
GGAGGTCAAACTCCGGGAGCATTTCGCCTACATCAAACAGATCATTGCCGCTCAGGAGATGTTGGAACGGGTGCCGGCGGAATACCTGGAATTTTCGCCGCAGCACCTGGAGGGGTTGGTCAAGTTCGCCTATTTCGGCGGTTTTATCCAGTTGGGCGAGGCCCGCCGGCTCCTGTTGCTCCCCAAAGAGGCCATCAAGCCGAAGCTGCGGCAGTGGTATGAGGAAATTCGTGCGCAGGGCTGTTGGCTCTGCTGAGAAGGCAGGAGGACATTTTTTGGCAGATCAGGATACTCTCGCCGCTCTGCAGCGGTTGGCCGTCGCCTTTCGGGATGAACGGGCCTGGCAGCCTTTCCATACGCCGAAAAATCTGGCCATGGCTCTGGCCATTGAGGTCGGCGAGCTGCAGGAATTGTTTCTCTGGAAAGACGAGGCCGAAATTCAGAGCGCGCTCGCCGCAAAAAACTTTCGGGCCCGTTTGCAGGAGGAGATGGCCGACGTCCTTATTTTTCTCCTTTACCTGGCCGAAGCCGCCGGGGTGGACCTGAGTGCGGCGGTGAGGGCCAAAATTCGCCACAATCAGGAGAAATACCCGGTGGCGCAGAGTTACGGGCGACACACCAAATACACCGACCTGACCTAACCGTCACTCCGGCCACCCCAGGCCGACTGCGTCGTCCTGCCGTCAAACTTCTGTCCCTTGTCTTTCTTGGCAGAGAAAAAAATGATACGATGACCAGACACAGCAGGTCTCGAGCATCGGGGAGGTGAGCTGCCGGCTTGCCCGGCGCCTCATTACCTGCCAAGCGGGAACCACATTATCGTGAAAGTCTATCCCATCTTTATGCATATTGAAGGCAAATCCTGCCTGGTGGTGGGCGGCGGCGCCGTGGGCGAGCGCAAGGTCCAGGATCTGCTGGCGGCCGGGGCCAAGGTGACGGTCGTAAGCCGGGAGGCGACGCCGCTGCTGCACTCCCAGGCCGGACAGGGACTGATCACCCTGCGCCAGGAGGATTTCCAGCCCGGACACCTGGAGGGTATGTTTCTGGCCATTGCCGCCACCAATGATCAGCCCGTCAACGAGGCGGTCAGTGCCGCGGCCCAGGCCCGGGGGCTGCCGGTGAATGTGGTGGACCAACCGGCCCTCTGTTCTTTTATTGTCCCGGCCACTATCCGCCGGGGGGATCTGGTTCTGGCCATCGGCACCGGCGGCCGCAGCCCGGCCCTGGCCAAAAAGCTGCGCCAGGAGCTGGAGAGAACCTTTGGCCCTGAATACGGGCCGTATGTGGAACTCCTGGGGCTGATCCGTGAGGCGGTCCTGGCCAGCCGGCGGGACCACCCGGATAATCAGTCTTTATTCACCGCCATCGCGGCCAGTCCGCTGCTGACGTTGCTGCGGGCAAACGATCAGGCGGGATTGGCCGCCCTGCTGGCCGAGCTGCTGGGAGCGGTCCTGCCGGCGCCGCGCCTGGCCGAATTGCAGCGCCGGGCCGGCGCCGTGTGCCAGTCTCTGGCCCAGGCCCGTCAGGCATTTTAGGGGGTCGCGTGGACGTGTGGTTGCTCTCTCTGGCCCTGGCTTCCTATGGCGTGGCAACTTTTATCTGGCTCGGCTACGTCTGGTTTCAGAAAGAAACCCTTTATCTCGCCGGTGGTTGGACAATTGCCCTGGGGTGGCTGGGCCACACCTTGGCCCTGCTTGTCGAAACCGTGGCCACCGGTTTCTTCCCCGTGGGCAGTTTCAGCGCCGCCTGCAGTCTCTTCAGTTGGACGCTCACGACAGCCTTTCTGATCTTGAACTGGCGTTATCCGGTCAAGGTCCTGGGGGTCTTGGCCGCCCCCATGGCGGCCTTATTGCTGTCGGGTTCCCTCCTCCTGCCCCGGCCCCCGGAGATTGCCCCGATCCTGCAGAGTTTTTGGCTCACCTTCCATATTGCGGCGGCCCTTTTGGGCAATGCCACCTTTGCCCTGGCCTTTCTGGGCGGCATTCTCTATCTGGTCCAGGAGCGGCAGCTCAAGGCCAAGAAATTCGGTTTCTTTTACCGACGTCTGCCCTCCCTGGAAACCTTGGACGCCTTGAATTATTATTGTATCAACATCGGTTTTATCCTGCTGACCATCGCCATTATTTCCGGTTCTCTCTATGCCCAATATGTCCTGGGCAGCTTCTGGCAATGGGACCCGAAAGAGACCATGACCCTCATCGCCTGGCTGTTCTATGCCGGACTTTTGCACGAGAGGTTGGTGAAGGGCTGGCGGGGCCGCCGGGCCGCCCTCATGGCCATTACCGGGTTTTTGGTCCTGATGGTAACCTTTGTGGGAGCCGATTTCTGGCAACGGAGTTATCACCGTTTCGATACCCTGGGACGCCTGCCGTGACCTTGGTTCTCATCGGCTTAAATCACAAAACGGCACCTGTGGCGCTGCGGGAAAAACTGGCGGCCCTGGCCCCGGAGCCGGCCTTGGCCTACCAGCAGCTGCGGGAGATCAAGGAAATCCAGGAGGCTTTGTTCTACGCCACCTGCAACCGGGTGGAGATCCTCTTTGCCAGCTCTGATCCGGAGCCAGCCATCCCCCAGGTCAAGCACCTGCTCGTGGCCCAGGGCGAACAGGCCGACGCCGACGCCATTCACCAGGCCCTTTACGTCTATCGGGAGGGGGAAGCCGTCAACCATCTCTTTCAGGTAGCCTGCGGTCTCGACTCCATGGTCATGGGAGAACCCCAGGTTCTGGGCCAGATCAAGGCCGCGTATCGCCAGGGGACCACCCAACAGGCCACGGGACCGCTCCTGAACCGCCTGCTCCACAAAACCTTTTCCGTCGCCAAAAAGGTCCGCAGCGAAACCGGCATCGGCGGCCTGGCGGTCAGCATCAGCTATGCCGCGGTGGAATTGGCCCGCAAGATCTTCGGCTCCCTGAGTGATAAGACCGGGCTGCTCATCGGCGCCGGGGAGATGGCGGAACTGGCCGTGGAGCACCTCAAAAGGCACGGGGTGGCCCGGCTGATTGTGGCCAACCGCACCCTGGAACGGGGTCTGGAGTTGGCCGGTCGCTTCGGCGGCGAGGCCGTCGCCTTGGCCGAACTCCCGGAACAACTCCTCAAGGCCGATATTGTCATCAGTTCCACCGGGGCCCCGGAATTGATCCTGACCAAAGATCAGGTCAAAGGGGTCATGCGCCGGCGCAAACAACGGCCCCTGTTCCTCATTGATATCGCCGTGCCCCGGGACCTGGATCCGGCCATCAACGATCTGGATAATGTCTATCTTTATAATATTGATGACCTGCAGGGGGTTATCCAGGCCAATCTCCATCATCGCCAGGAAGAGGCGGTCAAGGCCCAACGCATTATCGACGTGGAGACCCAGAAATTCCTGCAATGGCGCGAAACCTTGGCCGTGACCCCCACCATCGTCGCCCTGGTGGACAAGGCCAAACAGATCTGCCAGAACGAATTAAAAAGGACCCTGCCCCAACTGGGCCCCCTGACCCCGGAACAGCAGAAAGCGCTGGAGGTCCTGGCCGAATCCATTGCCCTGAAACTGCTCCATGACCCCTTCCTGTACCTGAAACGCAACCACCATCCCAAACGCCGCTCCCAAGACATCGACCTTACGCGCCGCCTCTTCAATCTGGACGTCGACCGCAACGAAGACCTGGCCTGACAATTTTTGACAACGGGCCCAGGAACTGGCCTCGGGGCCATGCTTGTTTCATCAAAGAAGAATGCTTATCTGAAAAGAAAAAATAATTTTCAGGAGTATGTGTGGAACAAGTAGTACTATCTTCTGCTTCTGTGGCCCCTGCCGCTCTTCGGCCGGAGGCGACCATTACGGCCCGCAGTCTGGTGGACCTGGTCTGGAGGCTCCGTTGGCAGAGTGAGGCCGGTCGGCATACCGAGACGTTCTTTACGCCCTTCAACGTCTGGCGGGATCTGGATCTGTGTCCGGCCGCGTTGCAACGGGACCTGCCCGGCCAGGCCGTCGGCGCCACCCTGTCCTATGGCTTTGCAGCCGGGGAGATTGTCGCCGGGCATGATCCCGGACAGGTCCGGACCCTGCCGCTGGCCAGCTTTGCCCAGGGCCGGCTGCAACCGCAGTTCGGGCGCTTTTATCCTTTGGGCCTGTTGCGGGAATTTCCTCTTCTCGGTGGGGCCTTCCGGTGTGTGGGGCTGACCCCGACCAGCCTGAGCGCCGACCTGAACCATCCCCTGGCCGGACGCAGCTTGGCGTTAGAGGTCAGCATCCAGAACATCCGGCGCAAGAAAGGGGATACCGGCGGCCAATGCCAGGAATGGCTCGAGCAATTACTGGATGGCCCGGGCCAGCAATGCCGCTGGCACGGCCAGCCCACCGATTTTTTCCGAGCCGACGCCTTTGCGCGGCAGGATGAACAGCCGGACGATCATTTTTATACCCAACCGCGGTTGGTCAGCCACCTGGACGCCCAGGCACGACAGATTATCAGCGACCTCTACGGCCGCCTCTTGCGGCCGGGCTGGCGGGTCTTGGATCTCATGAGCAGTTGGCAATCCCATCTGCCCCTTGACCATGGTTGTCAGGAAGTAATCGGCCTGGGGCTCAACGACGAAGAGTTGCGGCGCAATCCGCAATTGGCCGGTTATGTGGTGCATGACCTCAACCAGGATCCCCGCCTGCCGTTTGGCGAGGCTGCGTTTGACGCGGTCATCTGTACCGTGTCGGTGGAGTATCTCATCCGACCATTGCCGGTCTTTGCCGAAGTCGGACGCATCCTTAAACCCGGGGGTATCTTTGTCCTGACCTTCTCCAATCGTTGGTTCCCGCCCAAGGTGGTCAAGGTCTGGACGGAACTGCTGGATTTTGAGCGTCTGGGGTTGACCTTGGAGTATTTCCTGCGGACCGGCGGCTACACCGACCTGGAGACCTTCTCGGCCCGGGGCTGGCCCCGCCCTTTGACGGATAAGTATTACCCCCAAATCCGCTTTTCTGACCCGGTCCTGGCGGCCTGGGGCCGGAAAGGCCGGTAAACGCCAACAGCCGCAGCTTGAGCAGGTTGTGAACGTGCCTTCAAGGGAGGGGGCCAGGGGGCGAGCCCCCTCTCTCCTCCTCCGAGACCCCTGCCCCAACCCCAGCCTGGGCCTTTGGCGGCGCCACAAGCCAAAAAAAAGGCCTGCCCTTTCCTCCCCGCCGACCTCTGCCGGGCTGGGACATGTCCCGGGACGGTCCCTGGCAAGGCAACGCCCCCTGATGCCACACCGTTGCCGGCGTTGCTGCGTATCCTCTCAACTGTCGGGATTCAGGAGTATTTTGTTCCTGTGGGCAGGAGTTGCACGAAGTTTCAAGGTTTATAGCAATCATCAGCTATTTCAATAACTTATTTTTTTCCAATAGAGTTCCAATAGATATCTGTCACAGAACTCACGCTTAAACTCCTGCCCCATCGCAACCTGGGTGGTTTCTGGCAGACAATTTGCACACGTGTATAATCAAACAGGCTGGCTCTGGAAAAAAATGCCCCTTGCAGAAACATCTTGAACGACGGCGACAGAGAAGTGGAGGATATCATCATGTGGGTTGCCGATCAGACCAAGGAAAACAGCGGTCGTGGGGAAGGCAAGGCGCAGGAAAAGCTGGACCGGGCTCTGGTGGCCGGCCTGATGGTGGAAGTCATCCTGGACCAGAAGAGCTGGCCCGATTCTCTGCCGGCCCGGCAGAGAGAGGTGAAGCGCTGTCTCCAGGATTATCTTGTGCAGTATCTGGCCGGCCGGATCTCGCTGGACCATTTCCGGCGTTTGGTCCAGAACTTAGACGGTTGGTTTGATTATTATTTTTCCCTGCTGGCAGCTCAGGAAGAGCGGCCGGGGTGGGCAGGTCAGACCTTGACCTACCAGGTTCCTGAGTCGCCGCCGGTATACGCCGTGCAGGAATCCAGAGCGGCCTGGCTGGGGGCCAAACCCGCGGCGGCCAAGACCGCCCCGGCCAAGACCGCCCCGGCCCGCCAGGCCTGTTTGGAAGATTTCTTGGAAAGCTGGTTGGCAGAGGCCAAAACCGAGATGCCCCGACGTTCCCACCGCAAGTTGACCCCTGACAAGCTGCGTGCCTTCCTCTGCCAAAGCGGCGGCCGTTGGTTCCGCCTCCGGGATTTCGAGCGGTTTATCCAGATGGATCGCAAAACCGCCTGGGATTATCTGCAGCAGTTTCTGCAGGCGGGGTTGCTCTGTCACAACCGCAAGAATTCCGCGGCCGTGCGCTATTGTTTAGCCCCCTCCTTTCTCAAGGTGGAGGCCGATGCCCTCCGGCTGGCCGTTTATCTTTGTTTAGCCCAGGTTCCGGAAGACCTGGCGGAACGCCTCAGCGATTTCCTGATCGCCAGCGCCGGCGAGCCTTTCTCCCGCCTGGAATGGGAAGAGGAATTTCCCGAAGAGGCGCAGCAGGGGTTGCTTACGGAGCTGCTGGCTCAGGAAATCCTGGTCTGGCGCACCCTGCCCACGGGTTCCCGCTTCCTCCAGCTCCACCCCCGCTGGCTGCAGAAGCATGCCTCGCCTCGGGATCAGGCCATGGGCGAGGCCAAAACCGGCCCTGGCGGGGCAACGACGCCCCTCAGAACAGCCCGGGGCACCCGGGGCACCGGGTCGCCGGGGAATGTTTAGCCATTGGTTCTCATCCCCCCAAAAAGGCCTGAGGCCGGGTGGATTATCCCCCGGCCTCGGGCATGTCCGGCAAAGCTCTGTTCTCACTTTCCCTTCTTCCCCACTACCTCAGGAGGGGAAATGCTGCACCAATTCGGCTTCCTGTTTCCCCAGGGTGCGGAACTGTTCCAGAATGGCCAGGAAAATGGGGGCTGCCTGGGGGGTGCACAACCCTTCCACCAGCCTGGTCTCATGTTCCGTGGCATAATCGGCGCAGTCTTTCTGCACCTTGTCGCCTTCTTCCCGGACAAACTTCTTCAGATACTCGTTATTGGTTTGAATAATATCAAAAATTGAGCGGATGACGCCGGTCTGGGTATCAAAAAGGCAGTTGGTCTGCGAAACCGCTTTTTCGGAAAACAGGACGCTATCCTTGACCTTCTTTTGGATGGGCTCCCGCAACCCGGCCAGGGTGCCGAGCAGTCCCTCCAGACCGGCGAGAAGTTTCTGGTACAGGGTGAACCGATCTTTTTCCTCACCTTGGGCCTGGGCCAGATATTCTGCCACCTTTTTTTTGGCCGCGGCGATTTCCTGGCGGGCCGCGTCTTCCAGAGTTTTGCATTGCTCCAAGCTGGCCCGGCTGTGGCGGTTGAAGGCATCTCGCGCCGTCCCGAGCATGGCTACCAGCTTTTCCCTGATCGGATTGAAATCCAACGTTCTTTTCGCCACCATGATCAATCTCCTTTGTCCAGACGTGATGCTGAAGAGATCCCACCTCAACCGAGGTTAGCAGTTGCCTGTGACAATCTCCCAACCAGGAGGGCAAAAGGTGACAGAGCAGATGCAAACGGCGAACGCTTGCTGCTCCCCCCTCGGGTGGTCTGGCCGGCGCCTGGCCGGGGGCAGGCCGATGCCACCCGTTTCCTTATTATTCTTTACAGCTTAACCAACAATATAAGTATTCTCGCTGGAAAATCCAGACGCTGAGGTCAATCCAGGCGATATTTTTCCCGCAGCCGTCGGGAGAGGCTCTTGACCCAAGCATAGGCTTTGGCCACGGTCTTTTCCCGATCCGGGTTGATGAGGCAGCAGGTGGCCGGCCCCAGGAGGCTTTGGGCCAGGATCTGTTCCCGGGAGATGCCGGCCTCGCCCAAGGTCGTCCAGACCCCCTCCAGGATCTCGATGAGATGGTCCTGGGATTCCCGGTCAAAGGCCTCAAAGCCGGTGGGCACGACGCCCCAGGAGAGCACGGCGCCCCGATCCAGGAAGCGTTTGATGTCCTTGCCGTAGCAGCGGAAGATCTCGGCGTTGGTGTAGATGTCCATGGAGAGGATGTCCAGGTCCCGGTTAAGGAGGAACTGCCAGTCCGGGTTGCCGCAGAGGTGGATGCCCCGGGGCCGGTCGATCTGAGCGAAAAACCGGTCCATATCCTCCCGGCCCATGGTGTCGGTATAGCCGGAGACGGAGCTGAAGATGAACTGCAGGCCCGGCTCATCAATGAACATGAAGGCGCCGGGGTGCCGGGTCTTGAGGTGGGCCAATTGCGCCTGGGCCCGGCGGGCCATGAAATCCATGAGCACTTCCCGCACCTGTTCATTGAAGATCAGCGGCCGGTCGTTTTCGTCGAGGATCTTCATGCCAAAGCTCACCGGCCCTTCCAACTGCCCCCGGATGGCCGGATACTGGCTCACGTCCAGGGACAGGAAGCGATGATAGACCACCGAATAGGTCTCGGAGATGTCGAAATAGGTCAAATCCTCCCAATGGTCCATCATCTCCGGCAGCTCGTCATAAAACTTGTTGGTATCAAAGCGGATGCTGTTCTGCTCCGGGAGCAGGATAATGCCGGGGAAATGTTCGGCCGCCTGGACGTACATGTCCTCGTAATAGCTGACGTGGGGCAGTTGCGGCCAGAAGGGGATGTCCAGACTGAGGGCCAACTCCAGGGCCGGTTCCACCTCGTCATGGGGCAGAATGGCCATGGCCGTAGTCAAGAGATTGCCGGGGATAAGCTGGGGCATGATTACCTCGTGATAGACAGAAAGTGCAGTTAAGGGTTGTCAGAACCAGCGGCGGCCACAGGCCGCCCTCTATGTGCGGCGTTCCAATAATAGGGCGTGCCGTGCACGCCGTATCGCCTTGGCCTCCGGCGGCGGCCACAGGCCGCCCTCTATATGCGGCGTTCCAATAATAGGGCG
>CALGOE010000140.1 GCA_937958145.1 uncultured Desulfobacca sp. | reverse complement strand
TGACCGGCGCCAAGATTATGGATCAGGGGCGGGTGGTCATCTTCGCCGCCCGGGTCAAGAAAGGCGACCAGACCTGGCAGCTCCGGGATGATCAGGGGGTGCCGCTGTGGACGGGGCGGAAAAAGACGTCGCCGTAAGCACGGCTGATATCGATGGGGGTAGGCCCTCACAGGCTTTCCCTGACGCACCACTGGCCGGTTGGGTTCGTACCCGACGGTTCCGGATGACTAAGCTATGAACATCTCGCCCTGACGGCTTCAGTCCCTTTACCACCAGCACTAGGGGCTTCACCCCTACCCTCTGCTGGAAATTCCAGACACATCTGCTTTTTTCTGCTGCTTGACCGTCATGAAAGACCTGTCCTACTTACCATTTCATACCGTTCGGCCCTTCCAGCTGTCGCCCTTTTAGATGGATATGGACTTCTCGTGTTTTCGCCCGCTCGCCCGACCAGAACCGCCTTTAGGCCGGTTGCTGTTTGTCAGGTCATAGCTTTGCGCCACGCTTGCTTCAGAGCTCATCTCACGATGACGCCTTGGCGTATTGTTCACCCTTCGACTCCATCAGGTTGGAGAGAGGACTTACACTTCCAAGCTGCCGTGCCTGCCGGGCCTACCAACCAGAGTGGGAGATTCCCTCCCTTCTTCCTTTTGGCGGGGACTTAAAAGGCGGATCAGGAGGAGAAAATTCCGCCGCCGGTGTAATGGTATCGCCGAGCCGTTGAAATGGACCGAACTGGACGGGGTGCGCCACCCAAGGGCGTTCATATTTGTGAACAAGGTCTTCTAAGGAGGCCGGAGCCGTCCTTATAACCTTGAGTCGGTTTGAAAAATCGGCCACGCGCAAGAGATGGGGCTTTACCGAGAAGATCGATAAGTGCAATAAAATTAAAGACATTTAAAAAGTAGTTGCAAAAGGAAGTTTTATTCAATAAATAATCATCATGCTCAGTGTAGGTATTTAAGAATATTAGCCTCTTTATGAAGACCCTGAGATGTCCATTTATTTGACGCAATGTTTCATATTTTGAACTTGAGAGGGGCCAGCGCGAGGGTAGCATGCATGCTCTCTGAAAAATATTGACTATGATTTTCAAGAGATAACAGAGGGCCAAGAATTCGCCGCTGTACTCGGCATACCATTTGCATGCATTGTCCCATAGGGTAGGGAGAGGGAGGCGATAGCGCCGGGGAGTAACTATTTTTGGGGCAGAGAATAGGTATGTTCTGTTCCTCTCGTCAATATTTAGAGTGCACGATTTAGATAATACCTTATGGTTACCTGGTTCGAAAAGCGCCGCCATCATCGGCTGACCGCAGCTCTGCAGTTATATTATGAACGGGCGGGGGCCGAGGGGAATGCAGCGCAGGTCCAAAGGGGCTTTACCGAAAACATCAGTATGGGAGGGTTGTACTTTATCTGTCGGGAACCCCAGGTGAAGCAGTTGGACGTCGATGACGTCCTTACCGTCAATATCAAAATTCCCCGTCATAATTATGACTTATCCTGGACAAACACCTTGCAGGCCCGGGGCAAGGTAGTGCGTATTGAATCGGTGCCGAACCGCCCGGATGCCTATGGTATAGCCCTGAAGTTTCTTGAAGATCTCCGCTTTGTCAATTCTTGAACTCCAGTCTTTTTTTCTGCCTGCCTGTTAGCCAGTCGCAAAAGGATTTTCCCTGCCGGTTTATTTTTACAGCCGGGAAGGTTATGATCTAAAAGAGTGTGGTTCCTCTCTCGGCCGCGTTCAATTTATTGAACATGTAATAAGGAAGAAGGGCAGGAATGCGTTCTGAATCTAAACACGTGGTGGTGGCCCTGAGCGGCGGTTTGGACAGTGCCGTGGCGGCAGCCCTCCTGCTGGAGCAGGGGTGGCAGGTCCTGGGGGTGCATCTGCGTTTGACTGATTCTCCGGCCGAATCTGTAGATTTGGCGGGTTTGGGGCGATTTTTGGGCCTTGAGATCCGGGAAGTGGATCTGCGTCGGGAGTTTCGCCGTGAGGTGATTGATTATTTTTGCCGGGGTTACTGTTTGGGCCAAACTCCCAATCCCTGCGTCCGCTGCAATGAGCAGATCAAGTTCGGGCACCTCTGGCAAACGGTGCAGTCCTGGGGCTATGGCCGGCTCGCCACGGGTCATTATGCCCGCCTGGCCCCGGCTGCGGACGGCTGCTGGGGATTGTATCGGGGCGTTGACCGCAACAAGGAGCAATCCTATTTTCTGCACCGGCTGCCCGCCCGCATCCTCAAAAATCTCCTGTTGCCACTGGGAGACTGGAGCAAAGACCAGGTTCGGGCCAAGGCCGAGGCTCTGGGTCTGAGGCCGTATATCCTGCCCCGGGAGAGTCAGGAATTGTGTTTTGTGTCGGGGAAATATGGCGACTACCTGGCGTCTCTCTTGCCGGCAGGCCGGAGTGGCCCCGGCCCGATAGTCAATCAGGAAGGGGAGATCCTGGGCCGCCATCGCGGCCTGGAATATTATACCGTGGGACAGCGTCAGGGTTTGGGGATTCCAGCAGGAGCGCCTTATTATGTGCTGGCCTTAAATCCGGCGGCCAATGAGATCGTTGTCGGCGGCAAAGAAGACCTTCTGGCGTCCCAGGTGGAAGTGGCGGCAATCAATTGGCTGGCCCCAGCGGAGAACCTGCCCCTGGCGGCCCAGGTGCGTCTCCGTTACCGTCATGTCGGGGTGGCTTGTCTCATCTCCCCCCGGGCAGACGGGAGCGCCCGGGTGATCCTGGAGCGACCGCAAGCTGCGGTAACGCCAGGTCAGGCCGCGGTTTTTTATCAGGGCGAGCGGGTCTTGGGCGGCGGCTGGATCGTCCGGGGAGTGAAGTGATGGACTTGGTGCATCTACATGGACCGAGCAGGGTATTGCCCCTCTGCACCCCAGCCTGGCCTGGTAGTGCGGGCAGGCCAGCAAAAAAGATATTTTTCTCGTTTCCGGCATGAACAAGGTTGTGCCCCCACCGGCTCCAGGCCGGCGTTTAACGGTATTGACTTTCGGGTGTAAAGTCAATCAATACGAATCCGCTTTCCTGAGCGAGCAGGCCGCGGCCGCAGGTTGGCAGATAGTTCCGCCCGAGGCCGCCGACGTGTGGGTCATCAATACCTGCACGGTCACGGCGCGGGCCGACCGGCAAGCCCGGCAGATGTTGCGCCAGGCCGGGCGGCTGCAGCCTCCCCCCCGGTTGGTGGTGACCGGCTGCTATGCCCAGCGGGCGCCCGGGGAGTTGGCGGTTTTCCCGGGAGTGCAGGTGATCATGGGCAACGCCGACAAGGCCTCCTGGCCGGAGATGGCGGTCCGGTTACAACAGGACACACAACCGTGGCTGGCCGTCAACGACATCACTGCCTGCCGGAGTTTTCAGTCCCTGCCCATCAGGCAGTTTGCCGGCCATACCCGGGCTTTTGTCAAGATCCAAGATGGCTGTGGCAACCATTGCCGCTATTGCATTGTGCCGGCGGTGCGGGGACCGGAACGGAGTCTGCCCCCCGACCAAGTCCTGGCCCAGCTCCGGGTATTCAGGGATCAGGGCTGCCGGGAAATGGTTCTGACAGGCATCAACCTCTCCCGTTATGGCCGGGATCTTTTGCCCCCGGCCAGTTTGCCTGGCCTGTGCCGCTCTCTGCAGGCACGAGACTGGCCGGTGCGGGTGCGCCTGAGTTCTTTGGAGCCCCAGGATCTGACCCCGGAGCTGCTTGAGGCGCTCTCTGGTTGGCAACACTTCTGTCCCCATTTCCATATCCCCCTGCAAAGCGGGGCCGATGCCGTCCTGGCCGCCATGGGCCGGCCGTACCGGGCCGCCTGGCTGGAAGAGATGGTGCAGGCAATCAGCAGACGGTTTCCGGAGGCGGCCATCGGCCTGGACGTTTTGGTAGGCTATCCCACCGAGACTGCTGCTGATTTTGCCCAAACCAGGGCGCTGCTGGCCCGTTTGCCCCTGGCCTATCTCCATGTTTTTCCGTATTCGCCCCGCCCCGGCACCCCGGCCGCCACCCTGACCCCGCAGACGGATCAGCGCCAGGTGGCGGCCTGGGCGCACGACCTGCGAATCTTAGGGGCAGAAAAGAAACGGGCTTTTTATCAACGCCAGGTGGGGCAGATCGTCGAGATCCTGGTGGAAGGAGAGGTGACCGGCAAACCGGGCCTGGTTACGGGTCTGACCGCCAATTATCTCCGGGTCCACTGTCCGGGTCCGGCGACCTGGGCCAATCGGTTCGTGCGGGTCAGATTGGAAAAGGTGGCCGGAACGGTATTGCGGGGGACGCCGATTATTTGAGGGTCAGCCACGGTTCCCGTCCCAGGTTCTGGCCTGTGGCTGCCACGGTGCCTATTGGCAGGGGCAGATGGGCGCTCTGGGGACGTCGGCTCAGGCCAGAGCGGTGCGCAACCGCAACGGTTGGGGCATGGGAATCGTCGGCCGCCAGGCAGGTTGGGTTTCCGGGATCCACAGCCGCCAGGCATCCTGCTGCTGCAGCAGGGTCTGCATGAATTTTTGATGGAGGGCGTGGGAACCTTTGTGGACCCGAACCTGGCCGATGAGAGGCCATCCCAGGAGGGCCAGATCGCCGATGAGGTCCAGCATCTTGTGGCGGACAAACTCGTCGGGAAAACGCAATCCTTCGGGATTGAGGACGCCGGCGGCATCCAGGACGATGGCGTTGTCCAGTGATCCCCCCAGGGCCAGGCCGTTGGCCTGGAGACGCTGGACTTCCTGCAGGAAACCGAACGTCCGGGCCGGGGCGATCTGCCGTTGGAAGGCCTTGGTGCCCGGGACAAAGGTCAGCTTCTGACAGCCGATACTCGGGTGCGGAAAATCTATGGAGTAAGTAAACTTAGCGGTGGGCGCCGGCTCGACCCGGAGGTACTTATCACCATCGACCACTTCCACGGGGCGCTGGAGCAGGAAAAAGGCCCGGGGCCAACGCAGGGTCTTGATGCCGGCTTTGTGCAGCAGCGCCACAAAAGGGCCGGCACTGCCATCCAGGATGGGTACTTCGGGGCCGGTCACCTCGATCCGGGCGTTATCAATCTGCAAGCCGGCGAGGGCCGCCAGCAGGTGTTCCACCGTTGAGACGTAGGCCTGATCGCTCCCCAACGTAGTGGCCAGACTGCTTTCCACTACCCGGGAGGAACGGGCCGGTATGACCGGACTGCCCGGGAGATCGGTACGCACAAAAAGAATGCCGGTATTGGCCGGCGCCGGTTTGATGACGACCTGGGCCGGGCGACCGGCATGAATGCCAATCCCTTGACAAGCAATGGCGCGCTTCAGAGTTCGTTGAAAATGCATACGCTACCTCCGCTGTCGCAGTTTTTTGCAATCCTCGTGCCAGGAAGTCAGCATGCTCCTATAATTATTATATTAAGCATATCATAAGGTTAGGCGAAGGGCGCGTCAAGGTTGCCCCGAGGCCAGGTCTGGATTGTGGAAAAAATGACACAAAAAAAGCGGCTGACCGGCAAAAATGACACAACCGCTTACGGCTGGCCCGGTCTGCTTGCCAAGGTAGACAGATGGCCCGCAAGGTTAATGTTGGTCGGCGGCGGCAATTCGGTGTATAGTAAAAGCTGCTGGTGTCTTAATTGGTTAACTTCCCAGGGAGAATGCTATGTCGACCCATGATCCCCAGGAGCTGGAGCCCGTGGCTCTGGCTCCGGATACCCGTTTTTCTTTTGGCTGCCATCCCGGGGTGGCCTGTTTCAATGCCTGTTGTGCTCAGACGACCATTATTTTGAGCCCGTATGATGTCTTGCGTCTGAAGAGGCGCTTGCACCTCACGGCAGCAGAGTTTCTGGCCCGGTATAGCCAGCGGGTTGAGGACGATTTTTCCGGCCTGCCGCTGCTACTACTAGATTTTCAGGGTAAGGACAAGGTCTGTCCCTTTGCCTCCCCAGCCGGTTGCCAGGTCTATGAGGATCGGCCGGCTACCTGTCGCGCCTATCCGGTGGGGATTGCCAGCAGCTGGACGGAACAGGGATTGGCAGAGACCTTTGTCTATATTCAGGAAGAGCTGTGTCTGGGGTTTAACGAAAACGGCGATTGGACCGTAGAGACCTGGATCGCGGCTCAGGGGCTGGAACCGTATCTGGCCGCGGACCGGCAGTGGAAGGCCATCATGTTGCAGATCGGCCTGCGCCCCGGCAAGCCCGTCAGCCCCCGGTTCAAGGAGCATTATTTTCAGGTGGCGTATGATTTGGACTGGTTCCGCCAATTCGTCTTTGCCACCGACTTCCTGAAAGTATTTGTGGTGGAGCCGGACCTTCTGGCCCGTCTGGAGGCCGACGAGGCCG
>CALGOE010000139.1 GCA_937958145.1 uncultured Desulfobacca sp. | reverse complement strand
CATGTTCAGCGAGCGGGCCTCGCCGGTATCGTTTGCCGGTCCCAAACGGCTGGTGCCAGTGCCTCTGGCGCCGGAAAAATTACCCCCTATAAATGCGGCCGTGATCAGTCATAATCACTATGACCACCTGGATAAGGCCAGCGTGCAGCGATTGGGACCGGCGGTGACTTTTTTTGTGCCGTTGGGTTTGGCCACCTGGTTTCGCCGGGCGGATTTGCCCCAGGTGCATGAGCTGGACTGGTGGCAGACTGCGGCATTCGGTCCCATCCGTCTCCATTGCGTGCCCAGCCAACACTTCTCCATCCGCTCGCCCTTTGATGCCAATAAGACTCTGTGGGCGAGCTGGGTCCTGGAGACCCCGGCCGGGAACGTCTTTTTTGCCGGCGATACCGGCTACTCAGAGGATTTTCAGGAAATCGGCCGACGCCTGGGTCCCATGCGGCTGGCCCTCATTCCCATCGGCGGCTATATGCCCCGCTGGTTCATGAGGCCCGTGCACCTCGATCCCCCGGAAGCAGTGCAAGTGCATCGGGATGTGAGGGCTTTGCAATCCATCGGCATGCATTGGGGGACGTTTAAACTTACTGAAGAGCCCCTGGCCGAACCCCCTCTCTACTTACAGCACGTTCTCAGGGAACAAAAGATTCCCGCGGAGCAGTTTCTGGTGCTGCATTTGGGTGAGACCAGGATTTTTACCGCGGCTCAAAACGGCAGCTCTATGGCCCGCTCGGACCAAGGTGGAACCGAAGGCCAAGGCCAGGCTCATTGATGAGGTGGCAAGGCTGGGGCTTGCTGACAACTGTGGGGTGAACGGAGACTAGATGCCGGTTGAGGCCGAAGCCCCGGCGGAAGGGGTGACGATCAAATCCGCCAGGCACCGGCGCAGTTCCTCGGGCAGGGGCAGCGGTTTGCCGGCAAAGGAAATGCAGACGGTGGTGAGGTGGAGTTCGGTGGCCAGTTTCCCTGGGGCGGCAAGGAAAAGCCGCTGGTGGAAGGAGAGGCTCCGGCTCCGCATGGCCGTGACGGTGGTGTAGATCTCGATTTCATCGTCATAGCGCACCGGTTGCCGATAGCGGCAATGGGCTTCGACGACGGCCAAGTGCATCTGCCGGGCCACCAATTCCGGATAGCCGAAACCCCGTTGGTGCAGGAGTGCCTCTCGGGCCATCTCAAAGAAATGGTAATAGTTGCCGTGATAGACGGCCTGCCCCATGTCAATCTCATAGAGCGGCACCCGCCACGAGAAGCGGTGGCCGGCAGCCAGAGGTTGATTTGCAGGTGGCATATCGTTCGGTGCGTGTCTTTGGCGCAAGCCGGCGAACCGGGTCAGGGTGAAAAGGCAAAACGAGGAGTGCGGCACTCCTCGTTGGGCCTGGAGTCCTGTGGGCGGCTTAGGCAGCCGACTTGGCTTTTTTGGCTTTTTTGAATTTTTCCGGACGACCCAACAATTCCACAATGGAAATGGGGGCGGCGTCACCCAAACGTTGTCCTTTGGGGATGATCCGACAATATCCCCCCGGGCGATCCTGAAACCGTTCCCGCAGGTCAGAGAAGAGCTTGGCCACGACTTCCTTGGAGCGGACCACGGCCAGGGCCTGGCGCCGGGCATGGAGATCGTTCCTTTTGGCCAAGGTAATGACCTTTTCCGCTAGTTGGCGCAATTCCTTGGCCTTGGCCGCGGTAGTCTCCAGGCGCTCGTGCTCGAGGAGCGAGGTGACCAGGTTGCGCATCATGGCCAGACGATGTTCTTTGGTCCGGGATAAAGGCCTTCCGGCTTTCCGGTGTCTCATGAGAGTGTATCCTTCCCTTCAAGAATTGCTTCCCGGGGAGGGAAGTTATCCAACTTCATTCCCAGGCTCAGTCCCATTTCACTCAGGATTTCCTTGATTTCATTGAGAGATTTGCGACCGAAATTTTTGGTTTTCAACATCTCGGCTTCGGTTTTTTGCACCAGTTCCCCGATGAGACGGATGTTGGCATTTTTCAGACAATTGGCTGAACGCACGGATAATTCCAGTTCGTTGACCGGTCGGAAGAGATTTTCATTGAGGCGGCTGGCTTCAGCTGCGGGTTTTTCTTCCGATTCCTCTTTGGGCTCTTCAAAGTTGATGAAGATGGTCAACTGGTCTTTGAGAATTTTGGCGGCCAAGGCGACGGCGTCTTCTGGAGTGACGCTGCCGTCGGTCCAGACCTCGAGGGTCAGTTTATCATAGTCTGTCTGTTGGCCGACCCGGGCCTGACTGACGATATGATTGACTTTTTTAATGGGGGAGAAGATGGCGTCAATGGGGATGACGCCGATGGCCTGACCTTCTTCCTTGTTGCTTTCCGCCGGTAGATAGCCTTTCCCGCTTTTCACCGTCGCTTCAATGACTAATTCCCCGTCCCGGGCCAAGGTGGCGATATGGGCTTCAGGATTCAGGATCTCCACGGTGCCGTCGGTTTGGAAGGCGCCGGCTTTGACCTCGCCCTCGCCCTTGGCGCTGAGGATCAAGACTTTTTCGTCTTTGCCATGGAGCTTGAACCGCACTCCCTTGAGGTTCAAGATGATTTCGGTAACGTCTTCTATTACCCCTGGAATGGGGGAAAATTCGTGGTACACCCCTTTGATTTTGACGGAGGTGATGGCTGCCCCCCGCAGCGATGACAACAGGACCCGCCGCAAGGCATTGCCCAGGGTGGTGCCAAAGCCTCGTTCCAGGGGTTCGCACGTGAATTTTCCATAAAAGCGGCTGTGGGTATCAGGGTCGATGTCTAATTTCTTGGGTTTAATCAATTCACTCCAGTTCTTGTGCATTCGCTCTCCTTCGCACAAAAACCATGTTCTGGTTTTTCGCGCCCCGTGCCAAAATTTTTTCCTGCTGTAATTGAGGAGGTATCCCTAGCTCCGGCGAGGTTCGAAACCAAAACCCATTATTTGGAATACAGTTCGACAATGAGGTGTTCCTGGATCGGCATCGTGATATCTTCCCGGGAGGGAAGCAGCCGCACCGTGCCCCGGAAATTATCTTTATCCACCTCTAACCATTGGGGAACACCACGCCGCTCCACTGCCTTTAAGGATTCGATGATCTGCGGGATTTCCCGACTTTTCTCCTTGACTTCGATGACATCGCCCACATTCACTAACAGAGACGGAATGTTGACCTTTTGGCCGTTGAGGAGAAAATGATTGTGGCTTACCAATTGCCGCGCTTGGGCCCGGGAGATGGCAAAACCCAAGCGATAGATGACGTTGTCGAAGCGCCGCTCCAGTAGGGTCAGGAGATTGGTGCCGGTGATGCCTTTTTGCCGGTCGGCACTGGCAAAATAGCTGCGAAACTGCTTTTCCAGGAGGCCGTACATCCGTTTGACCTTCTGTTTTTCCCTAAGCTGGATACCGAAATCCGAGAACTTGGCGCGTCCTTGGCCATGTTGTCCCGGCGGGTAGCTGTGCCGTTCAAAGGCGCATTTATCGGTATAGCAGCGATCTCCCTTGAGAAATAATTTCATCCGCTCCCGGCGGCAAAGCCGGCAGACTGATTCACGATATCTGGCCAATGATCACCTCATGCGAAAAAAATTGTCTTCACAAGTCATGCCTGCTTGTGAGGTTGGCAGCTTCTGGTTCTGCCGGCCTGTGGTCCAGGCCAACGGGACGGTGGTCCGGGCAGTCCACTGCCTTAGACCCGCCGCCGTTTGGGGGGCCGGCAGCCGTTATGGGGAATCGGGGTTACGTCCCTGATGAGATTGATGGTAAACCCAGCCACCTGCAGGGCCCGGATGGCGGCTTCCCGTCCGGCTCCAGGTCCTTTGACGTAGACATCGATGGTGCGCATCCCGTGTTCCATGGCCTTTTTGGCCGCGTCCTCGGCTGCTAACTGGGCGGCAAAGGGGGTGCTTTTGCGGGAGCCTTTAAACCCCTGGGTGCCAGCCGATGACCACGAGACCACGTTACCGGCAGGGTCGGTAATGGTAATAATCGTGTTATTGAACGTCGATTGGATATGGGCGACGCCGGTGGGGATGTTCTTTTTTTCTTTTTTCTTTTTCACACCCCGACGTGATACTTTTGCCATGGTTTCTCCTTACGCTTTTTTCCTTTTGCCCACCAC
>CALGOE010000138.1 GCA_937958145.1 uncultured Desulfobacca sp. | reverse complement strand
GCCACCATCGCCAACCCCGCCGAAATGGCCGCAAAACTCACCGGGGACACCGTGGCCGTCATCACCGAGTCCGGCGCCCCCCTTGCCGGCCGCCACTTCCTCTTCTTTAACCCGGAAGACAGTGCCGCCCTCCTGGCAGCCCGCCTCTTTGTCCAGGCCCTGCGCCACGGCCTGGCCACCATCTGTTTCACCCAGGCCCGGAAGTTAACCGAACTCATGCACCTCTGGGCCCTGCGCCAGGCCCCCCATCTCAAGCGCCTCATCAGCTCCTACCGGGCCGGCTTCCTCCCCGAAGAGCGCCGGGACATCGAAGCCAAACTGGCCGCCGGCAGGATGTTGGGGGTCATCTCCACCAGCGCCCTGGAAATGGGCATCGACATCGGCGGCCTGGATGTCTGCATCCTGGTGGGCTATCCCGGCACCATGGTCACCACCTGGCAGCGCAGCGGCCGCGTCGGACGCTGGGGCCAGGACTCCCTGGTCATCCTGGTGGCCCAACCCGATGCCCTGGATCAATATTTCATGAAACATCCCGACGAGTTCTTTTCCCGGCAGTTTGAGGCCGCCGTCCTGGACCCCCACAACCCCTATGTGGTCAAGGCCCACCTGCCCTGCGCCGCCCAGGAATTGCCCCTCAGTCGCCAACAGGAAACCGTCTATGACCTGACCGCCTGCCAGGAGCTCATTGCCGCCCTGGAACAGGAGCGTCAGCTCCTCCGGGCCGCAGCCTCCGAAACCTGGTACGCCAGCTCCCGCTTCCCCCAAAAAGAAGTCAACATCCGGGGCGTGGGCCAGAGTTTCGCCATCTTCAAAACCGGCAGTAAACGGCCCATCGGCAGCATCGACGGCATCCGGGCCTTCACCGAATGCCACCCCGGAGCCGTCTATCTCCACAAAGCCACCTCCTACCTCGTGGCCAAACTGGACCTGGAACGCCGCAATATCCTGGTCCAGCCCATGGCCCCCGACTACTTCACCCGTATTCAAAGCGACAAAGAAACCGAGATCCTCGAAGAATTCGGCAGCCGCACCCTGCCCCACGGCACCGTCCATCTGGGCCGCCTCAAAGTCACCCAACGCATCATCGCCTACGAAAAAAGGCGGCTGGTGGGCCAGGAACTCCTGGGCGTCATCCCCCTGGACCTCCCCCCCCAAATCTTTGAAACCGTGGGCATGTGGCTCAAAATCCCCGACGCCGTCAAACAGGCCGTGAGCGCCAGCGGCCTTCACTTCATGGGCGGCATCCATGCCCTGGAGCATGCCCTCATCAGTATGTTCCCCCTCTATGCCCTGGCCGACCGCCATGACATCGGCGGCATCTCCCACCCCCTCCACCCCCAGCTGCAGCAGGCCGCCGTCTTTATTTACGACGGCTATCCCGGCGGCGTCGGCCTGGCGGCCAAAGCCTATGAAATGACCGAACCGCTCCTGCGCACCACCCGCGACCTCATCGCCGCCTGCACCTGCGAGGACGGCTGCCCCTCCTGCATCCACTCCCCCAAATGCGGCGCCGGCAACAAACCCCTGGATAAAGCCGCAGCTGTCCAGATCGCCGCCGGCCTCCTGACCCCGCCCCCCACCTCCCTGCACCCGGTCCAGCCCGTCCCCTTGCAGGTCCAAGAGGCCAAACCACTCCCCTTGGCGCCCATCGTCTCCCTGCCCTGGTCCGAGCCCCACCGCATCGCAGTCCTCGATATCGAAACCCAGCTCTCGGCCGAAGAGGTCGGCGGCTGGCAGCAATGCCACCGCATGCGCCTGTCAGTGGCGGTCTTGGCTGACCTGGCCACCCAACAGCACCAGGTTTTTTTTGAGCCCCAAGCCCCCGACCTCTGCCGCCGCCTCCAGGAGGCAGACCTCATCGTCGGCTTCAATCTCAAGAAATTTGACTACCGGGTCCTCCAACCCTACACCGACATCAACTTGCAGGACCTGCCCACCCTCGATATCCTTGAGGAAATGCAGCGCTGTCTCGGCCACAAGCTTTCCCTCGGGCACCTGGCCGAAAAAACCCTCAATGAGGGCAAAAGCGGCGATGGGCTCCTGGCCCTGCGTCTCTTCAAAGAAGGCCGCCTGCAGGAACTGGTGGCATATTGCCGCCGCGATGTGGAACTCACCGCCAAGCTCTTTGCCTATGGCGCCCATCACGGACACCTGCTCTATACCCATCGCCGGGGCGCCCTGGTGCAGGTGCCGGTGGATTGGCGCCCCCACCGGCTCTTGCCTCAAGCCCGTTAAGTGACTATTTTTTCTTTGCCAATTGCCGCTAATTCATCTAAGATGGTAGCCATCTCAAACCCAAGGAGGAGAGGAATGCACATGCAGGCACTAAAAATCGTTATATTGTCGCTGGCCCTACTGGCCTTTGCGGTTGCCTCGGCCCAGGCCGCAGTCGTGGCCGCCGGCGATAAACTGGGCGATCTGGAATTCCCGGCCCCCCAATCCACCGACGACGCCAAGGCCCTGGGCGTGGCCGCAGATAAACCGTTTAAATTGAGCCAACTGGGAGTGCCCTTTGTCCTGGTGGAAGTCTTTGCCACCAGCTGCCCCCACTGCGTCCACCACGCGCCCGTCATGAATCAACTCTACGGCCTCATTCAAAAAGACGCCAAGCTTGCCGGCAAAGTCAAAGTTCTCGGCCTAGCCGCCGGCGACAACCTCAATAATGTCGCTTCCTGGAAGAAACATTTCAAGGTGCCCTTTGCCCTGATACCGGATCCCGATTTAAAAACCTATAAAGCCATCAACCCCTTGGGCACGCCGACCACCGTCTTGCTGAACAAAAACGGCGATGTCCTGCTCGCCAAAGCCGGGGCCTTCGACAGCGCCGACGCCTTTTTAAAAGAAATCACCGCCCTCATGAAATAGGGCACCTACCACACCGGGCGGCTCCAGGCCGCCCCTAACACCCCATCGCTTCGGGAGGACTGCTCAGATTCACTATGGAATTCAACTCCATTCTCGTTGCCACCGACTTTTCCGATTGTGCCGGCGTCGCCTTCAGCGCCGCCCTGACCCTGGCCCAACGCTTCGACGCCCGACTCATTGTCCTGCACGTCATCGATCAACATTTTCTGGAAAAACTCAGCACCCACGTCGGCAAAAACAAAGATGACATCATCAAAGACCTGCGCCGCAAAGCCGAAAAAGACATGGCCACCTTCCTCAAACAATGGAACCCCAGCGGCACCGAGGTGGACACCCTCATCGCCGTGGGCACCCCCTTCCAGGAAATCGCTGTCCTGGCCCGGGATCTGGTCGTCGATCTGGTGGTGATGGGTGGCTACGGCCGCAAGGGCCGGGGTAAGATCGAGGAGATGTTCTTCGGCTCCACCGCCGAAAAAGTCGTCCGCCTGCTCCCCTGCCCCGTGTTGTGTATCCCCAAATGAGTTCCTGGGACCGGGCCAAGCGGCAGGAAAAAAACCTAAGGCGGGCCATGCCCGCCTTTTTCTCTTAACCGCCCGCCATTTCCTGTAGGGCGGGCCCTGCCCGCCTTTTTCTCTTAACCGCCCGCCATTTCCTATAGGGCGGGCTGTGCCCGCCGTTTTCCTATAAATTCTGGCCACGCCGCTCTCAGCCTGCATCTCCCCCAGAAAAACTATAGGGCGGGCTGTGCCCGCCGTTTTCCTATAAATTCTGGCCACGCCGCTCCCGGCCTGCATCTCCCCCAGAAAAACTATAGGGC
>CALGOE010000137.1 GCA_937958145.1 uncultured Desulfobacca sp. | reverse complement strand
CTCAGCCCCTGGCCCCCTCCCCTACAAACACTTCTTCAACAACCTGATCAGTACCGCCTAAAATAGAAAGGATTTTCTATGTCCAACGCCAGCCCGCCCAACCGACTCATCCAGGAAGCGAGCCCGTATTTACAGCAACATGCGTACAATCCGGTGGATTGGTACCCCTGGGGCCCCGAAGCCCTGGACAAGGCCCGCCGGGAAGACCGGCCCATCCTCCTGAGCGTCGGGTATTCCACCTGCCATTGGTGCCACGTCATGGCCCACGAGTGTTTTGAAAACGCCGCCATCGCCCGGATCATGAACGAGCTGTTCGTGAATATCAAGGTTGATCGGGAGGAGCGGCCGGACATTGACGATGTCTATATGAACGCCGTGCAGATGTTGACCGGACGGGGCGGCTGGCCTTTGACGGTGTTCCTGACCCCCGATCTGAAGCCTTTTTATGGCGGCACCTACTTCCCTCCCGAGGATCGGGGGGGCCTGCCCGGTTTCCCCCGCCTGCTCCGGGCCCTGGCCGAGGCCTACCACACCAAGAAAGAGAACATCGCCAATGTCGCCGGTCTCTTGGACCAGAATCTCCAGGTCTTGGCGCTGACGCCGGATCCGGGTCCGGCGCCGCAGTATGCCCATCTGGACCGGGCCCTGGAGCACGCCCTGGCCTATTTTGATGAGGAAAACGGCGGTTTCGGCGGCGCCCCGAAGTTCCCGCCGGCCCTGGACCTGGGATTTTGGGCCCGGTATTATTTTCGCACCCAACGCCCTCAGGTCCTGACCAAGTTCCTCTTTACCCTCCAGAAAATGGCCCGGGGCGGTATCTATGATCAGCTCCGGGGCGGCTTCCACCGCTATACCGTCGACGCAATCTGGCTCATTCCCCATTTCGAAAAAATGCTTTATGACAACGCCCAACTGAGTCAGCGCTATCTGGAAGCCTATCAGCTCACCCAGGACCCCTGGTACGCCGCCATCGCCCGGGAAACCCTGGAGTATATCCTGGCCGAAATGACCTCGCCGTCGGGCGCTTTTTATGCCGCTCAGGATGCGGACAGTGAAGGCGTGGAGGGCAAATTCTTTGTCTGGACCCCGGCAGAGATCGCCCAGGTCGTCGGTCCGGAGCACGCCTCCCTGGTCCAGACAGCCTTTGGGGTTACCGACGCCGGCAATTTTGAACATGGCACCAGCGTCTTGCACCGGCCGCAGAGCGACGAGGCCCTGGCTCACCAATTTGCCCTCAGTGCCGAGCAGGTGCACGACATCCTCGCCTGGGCCCGCCAGCAGCTCCTGGCGGCCCGGGAGCAGCGGGTGCATCCCCATCGGGATGAGAAGATCATCACGGCCTGGAACGGCCTGATGATCTCGGCCATGGCCCTTGGCGGCCAGGTCCTGGGCGAACCACGGTATGCGCAGGCCGCGGTGCGGGCGGCCGATTTTCTCTTGGGCCAGGAAGAACAACAGGGACGCCTGCAACGGACCTGGGGCCAGGCCGCGACAGGCCGCCGCCCCGCCTTCCTGGATGACTATGCCTATCTCATTGCCGGCCTCTTGGATGTCTACGAGACGGACTTTGACCTGCGTTGGCTCCGGGCCGCCCTGCGTCTGACCCAGGAAACCGACGCGGCCTTTTATGATGAGCAGGCCGGCGGCTACTTTTCAACCCCCCGGGATCATGAGGCTCTCCTGGTGCGCCCGAAAAATTTCCAGGACCTGGCCGTGCCCTCGGGCAACTCGGTCATGGTCCACAACCTTATCCGACTCCATCGCTATACCGATAAGCCGGAATTCTGGCAGCGGGCCCAGGAAATCCTCACCCGCCTGCAAAACCTGCTCCTGGAAAATCCCCGGGCCCTGGCTCACCTGGCTGCGGCCCAGGAAATGTTCCTGGCGCCGCCGCTGGCCATCACCTTGGCCGGCGAACCTGACCACCCGGTCATCCAGGAGATGCTCACCGTGATCTACCGGCGTTTCCTCCCCCAGCGGCGGTTGGTACGGAAAAATGCGCAAAACGCCGCCGAGCTGACGGCCCTTATCCCGTCTGTGCAGGAATACGGCCAGATAGCCGGTCAGCCCACGGCCTTTGTCTGTCCCGGCACCACCTGCCTGGCCCCGGTGCACAGTGCCGCAGCCCTGGCAGAATTGCTGGATAGGTACGGAAAAGGGCAAAAATAGGAATCAAGGCAGAAAAAAACCTGGCGCCGTGGGGGCAGGCGCCAGGTCTATAAAACCTGTCGGCAACAGGCCGCAGCAGCAACCGGTTTATTGAAAGTAACCGCCGCTGTCATACGTCTGGGACGCCGGATTGGTGGTCGTGCCGTACATACGCCGTTGGCGGGCATCCTCGTCCGCGGCCCGGCGGCCCAATTCCGTGGCCGCGCCGCCCAAAGCGCCGCCCATGAGGCCGCCAACCATGGCCCCCCGCCAGCGATTGTTATGATCCAACATGGCGCCGGCCCCAGCTCCCAAAGCCCCGCCCACACCGGCACCGGTATAGGTATACGGGCTCATGCTGGTACAGCCCGCCGCCAATGCCGCCATTAAAACCACCAGACCACATATTCTCACCAGAGACATAACGAGACTCCTTTCTTCGTGGGTTCTGGGGAGAAATTATTGCAAAGGCGGGGCCAACTGCGCCGGCGACGCACCAATCATACCGGTTCCCTAGCCGGTTTTCTTCTCAGCGGGGAAGAAGGGATTTATATCTATCTATCATAAATAACTTGTTTTTTTCTGTCAGGAGACTGCTCCCAGAAGATCACCTTCCCATTTTTCCGGGTGTGGGCAAAACCTCTACCTTTTCCGACCCACCAACGCCGCCGCCCCCGATCAAATTGAAAATCTGCCATCTACTTGTTTTTATGTATATTTTTCTCTTTGGAGCAACCCGCCGCCGAGCTGCGAGCCCCGGTCTCTTCCTCATTTTGGGAAAAAGACGCAGTGCTCACTTCCCAACTTTAGCATTTTGAGAAAAGAACCTCCCCCTCTGGCTTCGGCCAATTTAATCAAGAAAATCAGTGATATAAGGATTTGTCCGTTTCTGGTCCCCCAAGGTGGCGGTGGGCGTGTCGCCGTAGTCATGGCCCGGCCAGATGATGGTCTCATCGGGCAAAGGAAGAATTTTCCTCTGGATGGAGGCCACCAGGGTGTCCAGGGAGCCGCCGGGGAGGTCAGTGCGGCCGGCGTCATCCACAAACAGGGTATCGCCGGTGAAGAGGTGGCCGGGGGTGTAGAGGCAGATGGAACCGGGGGTATGACCGGGGGTGTGGAGCACCAGAAAGTCAAACTGGCCCACGGGCAGGCGGTCGCCGTCTTGAACCAGCCGGTCGATCCGCTGGAGTGGCGGAAATCCCTCAGCCATGGCAGCCTGTTGCATGGCCGGGGTGCTGAAAAATTGCCAGTCCAGGGCATGCAAGACGGTCACGGCGCCGGTTTTCTGCGACCAATAGTCGTTGCCGGCAGTGTGATCGGGGTGGCCGTGGGTATTGACCAGCCAACGGATGGTCAGGCGGTGCCGGGCCAGGCATCCGGCCACGGCTTCATCCGGCGCCGCCGGATCAATAAGCATCCCCTGCCGGGTCTG
>CALGOE010000136.1 GCA_937958145.1 uncultured Desulfobacca sp. | reverse complement strand
CCGCGGGCGGAGACGCCGCCGTTGCCCATCCCGCCGCCCACCCCGGTGCCGCCGGCCACCGAGAAAATGGCCGCTAAACCCAAACCGGTGAAAGGCGAGGCTTTTACCCGGTCCTTGATTAAAATTATGGATGATCAGGTTAACCGCCGTCTCTTCGGCTGGCGTCCCAACTCCATTCTTTTCGGCAAACTGGGGCTGACTGACGACGTCAACAACCTGCAGTTGGGTGTCCTGGAAGTGGCGCGGCGCACGGTGGTGGTGCTGAACGAAAACATGAGCCGTTTTGCCCTGACGGAGGCCCAGAACCCTTACGTCAACACGGCCATGAACTTTTTTATGGTCAGCCCCGAAAAATACTGGTTCCCTTCCGCCTCGGGGAAATACAAAGAGGCCATGGCCAACCTGGAACACTACATCGACGATCTCCAACACAACCGCAGTCGCTTTTATACCCGGGTGGACAACCTCATCGCCCTCATGAACCATTTCCGGGATGTGCTGGGCAGCGCCTTTCACAATCTCATCAAAGACACCGAAGCTGACGGCAGCCCGGTTTCCTGGTTTGTCTGTGACGATTATTTTTACTTTGCCCAGGGAGTGGCCACGGGCATGGCGGAAATTCTGGAAGGGGTCAAAGAAGATTTCGCTGATCAGTTGGCCAAGAAAAACTCCTCCAAACTGGTGGATGACGCCATTCACGCCTTGCACACGGCCGAACATCTGCATCCCTGGCTCATCACCAACGCGGCCAAAGACGGCATTTTGGCCAATCATCGGGCCAACATGGCCACCTACATCGGCGAGGCCGAACACATCATTTCCACGTTGATCAATGTCCTGGCGACCAACTGAGCCTGCCCGAAACATGCTGCCAGGGGAGGGAGCCGGGGGGCGCGGCCTCCCGCCTGCCTCCCTTTAATTCCCCCTCCGGAGGGCAAGGAAGGTATGGGGACGGCGGCAGGTTTCGGCAATCTGCCGAGCTGCCCGCATGACACCCGGGTTGCGCCATGGGTTGTCAACAAGGTTCTCTCCTCTCAAAGCACGAAGCATGCGAGGTCAATAACTAGCCGCCGGCCGACTTCCGCCTGCCCTCTTCCTTGACATTTTTTTGAAAAATTTATTTACAAGAGTAAAATTTTTGATATATATTAATATTAATTAACACGGTTTCAATTCTTCTCGTTCGTCTCCCCTGCAACTACCGATGGCCTCAACGGAGAGGCAAAGTCCCCGGGCGGCAATGTCTTTTGCCCAAGTGGCGCGGGCACTCGTGAAAGCACTCAGTCCAAAGTGCTCTGGTAATAGGAATGAATATCCAGGAAAAAAGGCCTGTTGGCAATGCCCGCGTGGTCGTGCCCGCCGGCCTGGCTGCAAAGAGTCGAAGAGAGAATCTTTTCTTCCTGTCAAGGAGCAAAGGCATGAATACTGATAAAAGGGTGGTGCGGCAGCGGCCCCTGCACTATTTTGACGTGCAGGTGGCGGTGGTGGAGGTCCGGCCGGGTGAGTCAAATGAGGCGGCCTGGCGCCGGCATGTGCGTCAGCACCCCACAGATCGGCAGGCGACGGTGAAGATTTTCAACCGCAGGCCAAACGCCATGGCGGAGGGGACTGAGAAAACCCGGTCCCTGGAGACCACCACCGGCATGCCATGCTGCAGATGATCATGGAGAGCGAGAGATGACCGTAGCCGAAATTCGGGCCTTGGCCAGGGACCGCGGCCTCAAAAACTTCAGCCGATTGAAAAAAGCGGACCTGATCCGGGCCTTGCAAGTCCAGGAAGGCAACCATCCCTGTTTTCAGACGATTGTGAACTGCGGCGAGCAGGATTGCTTGTGGCGGGATGATTGCCAGGGGACGCCGGGCACCTGAAGGGACGGTAATGGTCCAGGGTTCATCAGAGGGGGCGCCAGCCCCCTTTTTTGTCTGGCTCCACAAGGTCCGGGGCAGCCGGACACCCCGCTCCGCCCCACTCTGAAGTTAGCCTCATGGCGCCCTGGCTGACGGGGAAGGAGGGAAATTTTCCCGGCCGGTCAGGAGTCCCCGCCTTCAAAGCGGTCGTCAAAGACCTTCATGGCGCAGAAGCGGCCGCACATGGTGCATTGATCATCTTTGGCCCGGCTTATTTCGCGGTACAGCCGGGCTTTTTCCGGGTTCATGGCCAAGGCGATCTGGGTTTCCCAGTCCAAAGCCCGGCGGGCCTGAGACATTTTCAGGTCCCAATCCGCGGCCCCGGGCAGCCCCCGGGCGATATCGGCGGCATGGGCGGCGATGCGGGAGGCGATGACGCCGTCAATGACATCCTGGACCTCGGGCAGTTTCAGATGCTCGGCCGGGGTGACATAACAGAGAAAGGCCGCCCCCAGGCTGGCAGCCAGGGTGCCGCCGATGGCGCCGGCGATATGGTCGTAACCCGCGGCCACATCGGTGACCAGGGGGCCCAGGACATAGAAGGGGGCGCCGTGGCAGTATTTCTGCTGCAGGCGGATGTTTTTCCGGATCTGATGGAAAGGCACGTGGCCGGGGCCCTCGATGATGACCTGGACGCCTGCAGCCCAGGCCCGTTTGGTCAGCTCCCCTAAAATTTTCAGCTCCTGGAACTGGGCCTTATCACCGGCGTCGGCCAGGCAGCCGGGGCGGAGGCCGTCGCCCAGACTGAGGGTGACGTCATAGGTGCGGGCGATTTGGAGCAGTTCGTCAAAACGTTCATACAGAGGGTTTTCCTGCTGAAACCGGCGCATCCAGGCAACCAGGAAGGAGCCGCCCCGGGAAACCACGCCCGTCACCCGTTTTTGCAGAAGCTTCAGGGCCTGGCGGGTGACGCCGCAATGCACCGTGACAAAGTCAACTCCCTGTTGGGCATGCAGACGCACGGCGGCGAGGATATCGTCGGCCCGCACATCCTCCAACCGGTCGGCTTCGGCCATGACCTGGTAGATGGGTACGGTGCCGAAGGGAGCCGGACATTGGGCCAGCAGTTCGGTGCGGATGGCGTTCAGGTCGCCGCCGGTGGAGAGATCCATGACGGTATGGGCGCCGTAGCGCAGGGCGGCCGCCAGCTTGGCCTTTTCCTTGTCCAAGTTGATATCGTGCGGGGAGGTGCCGATATTGGCATTAATTTTGACCCGGACGCCGGCGCCGATGGCCAGGGGGTCAAGATTGTGGTGGCCGATATTGGCCGGTAGCGCCAGAGTGCCGCGGGCCAAGCCGGCGCGGATCACTTCCGGCGTCACACCCTCTTTGTGTGCCGCACTGATCATGGCCGGGGTAATGGTGCCGGCCAGGGCTGCTTCCCTCTGGGTCATACCAACTCCCTGAAAAAAAACCGTTCCACCCGGACTGGCGGGCCGAACCGGGGGCGCAAGAAAATGGGCGCGCCTACATATTAATGTAACAAATGCCGCCGCAAAAAGAAAGCCGTCGCCTGGTTTGCCGGGGGCCAGGGAAACATGGCCCCCCGTCCCCACCGTCCACCCCTTTTCCCAGCCGGCGTCTTGGCGGCGCCAGCCAGGGAAAACGAATTTTTTGCGCCAAAGCCACAATCCCATGGTTTTGGCGCGCATTTTGTTTTATGATATGAGCAATTGCCAGCAGATCAGGATTAAATATCTGCCCACAAGAACCGAATAAGGAGAAAGCGGTTGCTTGCCTTTCAAAAAATCGCGGAAAGCCGCATCCTGGAGGCCATCCAGGACGGTGTGTTCGACAATTTAACCGGGAAAGGCCAGCCCCTGGAATTATCAGATGATCGGGATATCCCGCCCGAACTGCGCCTGGCCTACAAAATTCTAAAGATGGCTGACTGTCTGCCGCCGGAACTGCATCTCCAGAAAGAGATCCTGACGCTGCAGGAGATGATGGCCGGGCTGCCGGATGAAGCGGCGAAATTACAGCAGATGCGGCGCTTGAATTTTTTGACCATGAAGCTGAATATGATGCGCCGGGTCTCACCCCTCCTCCAGGAGCATTCGGAGTATCAGATGAAAATCCTGGAGAAATTGGATCGCCTGCCCCGCGCCGGGAAATGAGTATGGGCGCGGTCTGTTTGAGGCCGAGGTGCGGGCAGGCCAGCGGCCAGTCCCCCCGGCTGGTCGGCCCCCGGTTTTCTGGTCACGGGACGCGGTAGTTTTATGCATCATAAGGCACCGAGGTTGATCCATGCGTCAGCGTTTATTGACGATTCTCTGTCAACAGGCCTATTTCCGGCAGCCGGTCATCCTGTCTTCCGGGAAAGAAAGCCAGTATTACATTGATTGTCGGCGGGTGACGTTGTCGGCGGAAGGGGCCTTCCTGACGGCCCGGCTGCTCCTGGCGGCCTTGGCCGGGACCGGCGTGCAAGCCATCGGCGGTCTGACCCTAGGGGCCGATCCCCTGGTGGCGGCGGTGGCGGCCATGAGTTTTGCCGCGGGGGAGCCGGTCCACGGGTTTATCATCCGCAAGGAGGCCAAGAAGCACGGCCAACGTCGTTCCATGGAAGGGCCGGAGTTGCCCGCGGGGACCGCCGTGGCCATTGTGGACGATGTGGCCACAACCGGCGGTTCCTTGGTGACCGCCATCGAGCGGGTCCGTCAGGAGACGGATTGGCAGATTGCTCGGGTCTTGTGTCTTGTGGACCGACAGGAAGGAGCCCGGGCGCGGGTGGCCCAGGCCGGGCACGAACTCTTCGCCCTCTTCACAGCCCAGGAACTGGCTGACCACTGGGAGAGTCTGGTGACCACGGGCCGTGTTTGATCGGAAAAACGTTCTGGCCGGTCTCCGCCGGCGATTCTTTCCAGGGGGAGAAGCCCGCCGCGGCCGTCAGGGCCGGCGCCGCAGGTTCGCGGCTTTAATCAACTTCTTTCATCTCCTCCATCAGGAAAAGATCTTTTTCCTGCTGGGCAGCGTTCTTATCATTATCATCGGCGGCGGGCTGGGCTACGCCCTGTCGGAAAGCGGCGAGGCCGAGACTTTTTGGACCCGCCTGGGCCGTGGTCTGTGGTGGGCCATGGTGACCATTACCACGGTGGGCTATGGGGATGTGGTACCCATGACCCTGCCGGGACGGATCGTCGGCTTTCTCCTGATGATTTCGGGCCTCATCGCCCTGAGCTTACTGACGGCGACGGTGGCCTCGATCTTTGTGGAACGGAAATTTCGCCGGGAGCGTGGGTTGACAACCATCACCGAACATAATCATATTCTCATCCTGGGCTGGAACCGGGGCGGCGAACAGGTGCTACGCAATATTTTGTATCGACTGGACCACACGGCCATAGTGGTCCTGGTGAACAACCTGCCGCCGGAACAGTTCGAGCAGATCCTGTTAACCTTTCCCGACAAGCACCTCCGTTTTGTCCGAGGGGATTTTTCTCGGGAGGAGATCCTGGCCAAAACCAATCTCAGCCAGGCCCGCCGGGTGATCATCCTGGCGGATCGGACCGATGACCAGGTGCCCCGGGAGCAGGTGGACCAAAAGACCCTGTTGGCGGCGTTGGCGGTGAAATCCCTGGCCCCCAAAATTCCCATCACCGCCGAGATCATCTTTGCGGAAAACCGGCCGCACCTGGAACGGGCCCATGTGGAAGACATCATCATCCGGGGTGAATATGACAGTTCCCTCATTGCCAGCAGTATCGAGTCGGAAGGGCTGTTTAAGATCATGCAGTCGCTGTTGTCTCCGGAGGGACCCAATTTCTGGACCGTAAAGGTTCCGGGCCGCTTTCAGGGCCGGACGGTCCAGGAGTTCGCCGCAGTGCTGCGGGCCGATTATCAGGCCCTCTTGGTCGGTTTGTACACGGAAGGCTACAAGATCCGTCTGGAGGAATTGCTGTCCCCGGAACCGACGGCCATTGACGAATTTATCTTCCGCAAGTTTACCGAGGCCGGCAAGACCCATCTCTTCGGTCGCCACAAGGTTGAGTTTCAGATCAACCCGCCGGCCGACCGCGTCCTCAGCCCCCAGGACATCGCAGTGGTCATCGCCGTGCAACCGCCCTCTTTCCAGAGCCGCTAAAGAAGCTTATGGATCAGGTGCCAACGGATTATCTAACCTACATCAAGAAAAGCCAGCTCCTTATGGATCTGGCCGATGATGAATTGCAGCTGATCCTGCAGGCCACGACCCCTCGGCGGTTTCAGGCCGACGAGGTGATCATGCGCGAAGGTGAGCCCGGGGAAGTCATGTATATCATGTGTGAGGGGGCGGTGGCCATTACCAAACGTCTGACCCTGGAGCTGAGCGAAGACACGCCGCGGGAGAAGGTGATGGTCCGGTTTCAGGCGGAAGAAGGGGTCATTCTGGGAGAGATGGCCCTGATTGAGAGCGACGTGCGTTCGGCCAC
>CALGOE010000135.1 GCA_937958145.1 uncultured Desulfobacca sp. | reverse complement strand
GCTGAAATCCAGATAAAGGCCAAAATATTGCAGCCAAGAGGGGTAGGCTGCTCCCAGGAAACCATCGGGAACAAACCAGGTGCCCACTTTCACCCCGCCGATGACTGCCGGCAAATAAGTGCCCCGGGTGTGATGTTCTTCAAAGATGGCCAACCCCGGGTGGTGGGTGGTCATAACCAGATACTGCCCGAACACCGTGGCGGTTTTGACATACCCGGCATAACCCTCCACATAGACCTCTGCCCCGGCACTGCTCACCCGCAGCAGCCACCAGGTCAACAGGATGGCGCTGATGAAGATTCGCTGACGCTTCCTGGATTTCCTGAGCATAGAGAGGTGGTTCATGATAGGCACGTTATCCTTTTTTCCCTGGACCGTTATTTTTTCAACACCTGGGCGCCGGCAAACCTGGCAGGAATTGCCAGGCCAGGTCAGGAACGCTCTTTTCCTCCAAGACTTCTGATTGGTAAAAACTGACGGCGGCAAGGCTGCAACCGGCGGCTGCTCAGCGCCAGGGGGAGTTAGTCGCCAAATACCTTAGCACAATGCTCATAAAAAAGAAACTCATTTTGCCATGAAAATTGGCGTTCAGAAGGCAGGCCGAGCTGCGGCCCGGGTTGCAGAAAAAAATGCGGGTAGGATGATCCCACCCGCATCATGGGGAAATTCTATCAGGAGGCCGGATTTGACCTTATGGTTTTTCCGGGACCTCCAGGACGACGTACATGGTTTTGCCCTGGCGTTTGACCAGGAAACGGACGGCGCTGCCGGCCTTGGCCTGACCGATGGCGGCCTGATAATCCTTCATCGTCTGGATGATGGCGCCATTAACCTCAACGATCAGATCACCGGGGTGGATGCCGGCTTCGGCTGCGGGGCTCCCTTGTTCCACCTGGACCACGATGACCCCTGAAGTCTCCTTGATCTGAAAACCCCGGGCTATCTGGGGATTGAGTTCCTGGACCATCATGCCCAGGCTGGATTTTTCCGGTTCGGTCTCCTGCTCCAGGAACCGGGACATCTGCTCCGGCTTCATCTCGGCAATGGTGACGGTGAAGTTCTTTTCCTTGCCCTGGCGCAGGACCTTCAGGCTGGCCGTCTTGCCGGGGGGAGTATTGGCCACCAAACGGGGCAATTCGTGCATTTCTTTAATGGGGGTGCCGTTAAACTCGACGATGATATCACCCCGTTGCAGACCGATCTTGGCCGCCGGACTGTCGGGATTGACTTCGGCCACCAGGGCTCCCATGGGTTCTTTGAGACCGAAGGATTTGGCCAATTCCGGCGTTACCACCTGGATCTGCACCCCCAACATGCCGCGCACCACCGTGCCTTTTTCTTTCAGCTGGGGGATGATGCTCATAGCCATGTTGCTGGGGATGGCGAAGCCGATGCCCTGCCCGGAGGCGACGATGGCGCTGTTGATACCCACCACTTCGCCGTTGAGGTTGACCAGGGGGCCGCCGCTGTTACCGGGGTTGATGGAGGCATCGGTTTGGAGGAAATCGTCATAGGGCCCGGCCCCGATCACCCGGCCCTTGGCGCTGATAATACCCACGGTGACGGTATGGGAGAGGCCGAAGGGGTTGCCCACGGCCATGACCCAGTCGCCCACCCGGATGCTGTTGGAATCACCCAAAGGCAGGGCCGGCAGGTCATGGGTCGGGGAGTCGATTTTGATGAGGGCCAGATCGGTCATGGGATCCCGGCCTTTGATGGTGGCCTTGAATTCCCGGCCGTCCATCAACTTGACCTTGATCTTGTCCGCGCCTTCGATCACGTGATTGTTGGTGATAATGAAGCCCTCTTTGTCGAAGATAAAGCCCGATCCCAGGCTGCGGCTCTTAAATTCTTTGGGCATGTCGCCGAAAAACCGTTCAAAAAATTCCCGGAAAGGGTCTTCCGGGCCGAAGGGGGAAGGTCCGGGTCCCGGACCGGGCATGCCGGGCATACGGCGGGTCACCTGGGGACGTTTGACGGTTTTTTCTGTGCTGATATTCACCACTGCAGCGGAGATCTTTTGGGCCAGATCAGCGAAGGTTTCGGGCGCCACACTGGTGGGCACAGCCCCTTGGACTGTCTGCCAGGGACCGAGCATCAGACCGAGGCAAAGGACCAGAACGGTCAGAGGGGCAGATACGGAGATTCTTCTGATTTTCACAACGCTTCTTCCTTTCAGGGAATTGGTGGTTGTTCCCGCCAGGCGGGCGGAAGATTCAATGGAATGTCTTGCTGACGTCCCACGACGACCAGGATATAGCGCTCGGGGTCCAGGTACTTCCGGGCCACCTGCAGGATATCGTCGCGGTTAACGGTATTGATGATTTCGGGATAACGCCAGGGGTAATCAAGGCCCAGGCCGTACATTTCGACATAGCCGAGGAGGGCGGCCCGTTTGGCATTGGAGTCCATTTTCATGGGGAGGGAGCCGATGAGATAGGCTTTGGCGTCGGCTAATTCCGCCTCGGTCACCAACTCTTCCCGGATGCGGGTCAATTCGCCCAGTACTTCGGCCACGGCCTCGCCGCCCGAGGCGTTTTTGGTCTCCAGACTGATGTCAAACGGACCGGCCACCAAACCGGGTTCAAAACTGCTGTGGATATTATAGACCAAGCCGCGATTGTCCCGGATATTATCCATCAGTCGGGAGGCAAAGCCACCGCCGCCCAGGATATAGTTCATGAGCTGAAAGGCATAAAAATCCGGATCAGACCGGGGCAGACCGACGAGCCCCAGGATAATATTGGCCTGGGTAATATCTTTGTCGATCTTGACCACAACAGGCTGACTCTGCCCGGCGGCGGGCGTCGGCGGGGCCG
>CALGOE010000134.1 GCA_937958145.1 uncultured Desulfobacca sp. | reverse complement strand
TTCGAGTTTTGAGTTCCGAGTTTCGAGTTTCGAGTTTCGAGAAAGGATAGTTTCGAGTTTCGAGTTTCGAGAAAAGACAGTTCCGAGTTTCGAGTTTCGAGTTTCGAGAAAGGATAGTTTCGAGTTTCGAGTTTCGAGTTTCGAGAAAGGATAGTTTCGAGTTTTGAGATGCCAGTGGGAAAACCTGTGGGCACCGGATCAAATTCCTATAGAGATTTGGAGGTTTGGCAAAAGGCAATTGCGTTGGCTCAACAACTGTACAGATTAACCGAGACCTTTCCGAAAAAGGAAATTTTCGGCCTGAGCAGTCAACTGACAAGAAGCGGCGTCTCGGTAGCCTCTAATATTGCTGAGGGTCAGGCCAGGAATTCTAAAAAAGAATTTATTCATTTTTTGAACATCTCGTTGGGCTCATTGGCAGAAATTGAAACCCAGCTCATTATTGCCCATGGGATCGGGTATGTCTCCGAAGCCGATCAAAATACCTATCTACATCTAACGGATGAATTAACCCGTATGATAAAAGGTTTGATTAATCATCTCAAAAAGACCCATTAATCTTTTTCTCGAAACTCGAAACTCGGAACTCGGAACCCGAAACTCGGAACCCGGAACCCGAAACTCGAAACTCGGAACTCGGAACTCGGAACTCGAAACCCGGAACCCGAAACCCGGAACTCGGAACCCGAAACTCAAAACTCGAAACTCGAAACTCGAAACTCGGAACTCGGAACTCGGAACTCGGAACTCGAAACTCGAAACCCGGAACTCGAAACTCAAAGGACCCCTGTATGTCAGCCAGAGATGATTTTCTGCCCGAAATATATGCGCACACTTTAGCCACCGGCCTGCGGCTGGTGGGCTTGGAATATAGCCGTACTCCCTGGGTGAGCATCACCTTTATGGCCAAACGGGGGGCCGAAGCCGATCCGGTCGGCAAAGGCGGCACTGCCGACTGTTTGGCCGAATGCTTGACGTTGGGCACGCGACATCGGGACCAGCTGGAGTTGGCCCTGGCCGTGGAGGGGCGGGGGGCCATGCTGAAGGCCCATGGCAGCTGGGACCATACCACTATAACCCTGGAAGGTTTGGCTGAGGATTTTGGCGAGCTCATGGCCTTGTTGGCGGAGATCGTCCTGGAGCCCGGCTTTCCAGAGGAAGAATTCTTTCTGTTGCGGGAACGGCGGCGGGCCGAATTGCAGCACGCCCTGGATGACCCCCGGGAGGTGGCGAACCGGACCTACTTGCCCCTGTTTTTCGGCGACAGTCCCTACGGCCATCCGGTGGACGGCTGCCCGGAGTCGCTGGCCGCCCTGCAACTGGAAGACCTGCGAACCTTTTTTCAGACCCAGTGTCACCCCCGGGAGAGCAGCCTGGTGATCGTCGGTATGGTGCCGGAGGCCGTGGCGCTGAGTACGGTCCAGGAGTGTTGGAGCACCTGGAACCCCCCTCTGGCCCTGCCGCCGGCCTGGCAGGAGGCGCCCAAAACCCTGGCGCCGCCGGGCATCTATCTCTGGGATCGGCCCGATCTGACCCAGAGCGAGATTCGCTGCGGCCATCTGGGTCCACCGCGGCGCACCCCGGATTTTTTTGCCCTGCGGCTGGTGAATTACATCTTCGGCGGCGGCGGCTTTTCCTCCCGGCTGATGATGCGCATCCGGGCGGAAAAAGGCCTAACCTACGGCATCCGCAGCCAATTCCATTTCCGCCGGGCCCCCGGCCCCTTTATCATTTCCACTTTTACGCCGGCGGCGCATACGGCGACCATGATCCAGGAAATCAAAGACGTCATGACCGAGGTCAAAGCAAGCGGCGGCACCGCGGCGGAATTGGCCGACGCCCAAAGTTACTATGTGGGGAGCTTTCCCCTGGGCCTGGAGACCCCCGGCGGCCTGGCGCAACAGATCAAAAATATCGAGCTATACGATCTCGGCCTGGACTATCTCAATCTCTATCGCCCCCGGATTCTGGCGGTGGGGCATCAGGAGGCCCAAAGGGTGGCACAACATTATCTCCAGCCCGAAGAGCTGGTTATTCTCGTGGTCGGGCCGGCCGACGGATGTCGGGAGGGGTTGGCCAAGATCGGCCCGGTCACCCTGTTGCCCACAGAGTAAGTGCACTTAAGTTCTTTTAAGGGAAGCGGCACGGCGGCGGCAGGTCCCGGTCAGGGGAAATCTCTTGGTAATGGCCACTTTTTTTTATTGACAAAAGAAGGCCCACAGGTGATATAATGGCAGTGTTTGTGAAAAAAAGGATAAATACGGCTTGTTTACTTAAATACACAGGGAGGACAGTTTCATGCACAAAACCCCATTACTGGATCAACTTGAATCCGGTCCGTTCCCCAGCTTCGTCAAGGATCTGAAGCGGTTGGCACCGACGAAGCCGCAGGTGAACGACCTGTTGGGGCAGTTGGAAAGATCGTACAAGGAGAAAATCACCCACTGGAAGCATGGCGGTATCGTGGGTGTGCTGGGTTATGGTTCCGGTATCATCGGTCGCTACTCCGACCTGCCGGATGAGTTCCCCGGTCTGGAACATTTCCACACCATGCGGATCAATCAGCCCTCCGGCTGGTTTTATACATCCCAAGCCTTGCGGGAATTGTTTGACATCTGGGATGAGCACGGCAGCAGCATTCTGAATATGCACGGCGCCACCGGCGACATTATTTTCTTGGGCACCCGCACCGAAGAATTGGAACCGGCCTTCCAGAAACTGACGGCCAAAGGTTGGGATATCGGCGGTTCGGGTTCGGCCATGCGCAGCCCTTCCTGCTGCTGCGGTCCGGCCCGCTGCGAATGGTCCTGTTATGACACTATGGAAGCCTGCTATCAACTGACCCAGGAATTCCAGTTTGACCTGCACCGGCCTTCTTTCCCCTATAAGTACAAACTGAAATTCTCCGGTTGCCCCAATGACTGCGTGGCCTCGGTAGCCCGCTCCGACATGTCCATGATCGGCGTCTGGAAAGACGATATCCGCATTGATCAGTCTGCGGTCGAGGCCTATATAGGCGGCGAACTGAAGCCCAAAGGCGGCGGTGCCAATGTGGACAAATTGGATGTGCAGGCCGACGTCGTGGATCTGTGCCCCACCCAGTGCATGTGGCTGGAAGGCAAGACCCTGAAGATCAACAATAAAGAATGCAACCACTGCATGCACTGCATCAACATGATGCCCCAGGCCCTGCGTCCGGGCACCGATGTGGGTTGCACGGTCCTTCTGGGTTCCCATGCCCCCATTCTGGAAGGCGCGCAGATGAGCTGGGTCATTGTGCCCTTTATGCGCATGGAAGAGCCCTTTGATGAATTAAAAGAACTTACCGCCAATATTACCGAGTGGTGGTCAGAACACGGCAAGAACCGGGAGCGGGTCGGCGAGCTCATCATGCGGATGGGCATGCGGGCCTTCTTGGAGGCGGTGGGACTGCCGCCGGTGCCCCAGAGTGTGCGGGTGCCTCGGGCCAACCCCTTCTTCTTCTGGCATCAGTCCGACTTTGAGGCCGAAGCCGAAGGCCGGAAATATCATACCACCAAATAACCGGTGGCCAATATAAGCATTCCACAACAAGATGAACCGTTAAGGTTAAGGAGGTTTTTGTAACATGTCCGAACGGCTTACTGATATCGGCCCCCCGCATTACAGCAAATTCTTGCCGCCTGTGATTAAAGAAAACTACGGCAAGTGGAAATATCATATCATCCCCGAGCCTGGCGTCCTGATCCACGTGTCTGAGACCGGCGCCGAACTGATTTCTGTGCGGGTAGCATCCCCCCGTCTCATCACCACCCTGTTTGCCCGGGAATTGTGTGACATTGCTGATAAATATTGTGATGGCTACCTGCGCTTCACCAGCCGCCACAACGTCGAATTCCTGGTTTCCGACAAATCCAAGCTGGAAGGCCTGAAAGCGGAGTTGGTAAAGCGCGGTCTGCCCAAAGGCGGCACCGGCCATTCCGTCACCAACATCGTCCACACCCAGGGTTGGGTCCACTGCCACACCCCGGCCATCGACGCCTCCGGCATCGTCAAGGCCGTTATGGACGACCTGTTTGAGTATTTCGGTACCCATCAGCTGCCGGCCCAGGTGCGCATCTCCCTGGCCTGTTGCCTGAACATGTGCGGCGCCGTGCACTGCTCCGATATCGCCATCTGTGGCGTGCACCGGACCCCGCCCAAAGTCAAACACGAAGTCTTGCGGCACCTGTGCGAAATCCCCACGACCATTGCTTCTTGTCCCACCGGCGCCATCCGGCCGCATCCTGACAAGAACCTGAAATCGGTCATCGTCAATGAAGAACGGTGCATGTACTGCGGCAACTGCTACACCATGTGCCCGGCCATGCCCTGCTTTGACGAAGAAAAAGGCGGCGTCGCCCTGTTGGTGGGCGGTAAAGTCTCCAATGCCAAGAGCCCGCCGATGTTCTCCCGGTTGGCCGTCCCCTACATCAAAAACGACCCGCCGCGTTGGCCGGATGTGGTCCAGACCATCCGCCGCATTCTCATCAAATACGCCGAAAACGCCCTGAAGTGGGAACGCGTCGGCGAATGGGTGGAGCGCATCGGTTGGGAACGGTTCTTTGATGTTTGCGAAATTCCTTTCACCTTCCAGCATATTGACGACTATAAGTTCCAGGCGTATGATACGTATAGAACGTCAATGCATTTCAAATTCTAAGCAGGTGATTAAACCATGGCACTTTCCAAGGAAGAACTTGTAGAATACATCTACAAGCTGGTTGAAGGGGCCCAGGGCAAGAAACAGCTGAAGGCCAAAGACATTGAGAAATTGGTCTTAAAGGAACACCCTGACCAACCCAAGAATGACGTCAAATTCGCCATCAAAGACCTTATTGACGGCGGTCGCTGCGTCTACACCTATTTCGGTGGCAGTTTCATCGAAATTCCCCACGTAGAAGGCGCGGCCAAACACTAATGGGTACCTCCTGTCCCCGTCTGGTGCTCACCGCCCTGCGCGGTGGCTCCGGCAAAACCACCATGACTTTGGGGTTGCTGGCCGCCTGGCGGCAGCGGGGACGGGATATCACCCCTTTTAAAAAGGGACCGGACTATATTGATCCGGCCTGGCATGCCCTGGCCGCCGGACGCCCCTGTTACAATCTGGACCCGTTCCTCATGGCCCGGGAGCAGATACGTCTGACCGTGGCCCACCATACGGCAACGGCTGACGGTGCCTTGATCGAAGGCAACCGGGGCCTCTACGACGGCCTGGACATCGCCGGTACCTTTAGTACGGCAGAACTGGCCAAAGTCCTTCATGCTCCAGTGGTGCTGGTAGTTGACTGCACCATGACTACCCGCACCGCTGCAGCCATGGTCTTGGGCTGCCAGAAATTCGACCCCGACGTGGACCTCCGGGGCGTTATCCTGAATCAAATTGCCCGGCCGCGCCATGAAGGGCTTTTGCGCGCCGCCATCGAGCAGTATTGCGGCCTCCCGGTCCTGGGGGCCGTTCCCCGCCTGAAATGCGCGGTTTTTCCCGAACGCCACATGGGGCTGGTGCCTCCGCCCGAGCACCGCGCTGCCTGCCAGGCCATTGCCACCGCCCAGAATCTGGTGGAAAAATACCTGGATCTGGACCGCCTCTGGCAAATGGCCCAGGCTGCCCCCCCTCTGCCGTTAGCCGCGGGACAAGCACCCACTCTGAGCCCAACCGCTGGTCAACCGGTGGTCATCGGCATTATCCGGGATGCGGCCTTTCAGTTTTACTATCCGGAAAACCTGGAGGCCTTAGTTGCGGCCGGGGCCCGGCTGGTGGCAATCAATGCCTTGCAGGACGAAATCCTCCCGGATATTGACGGCTTGTATATCGGCGGCGGCTTTCCCGAGACCAATGCCGAAGCCCTGGCCAACAACCGGTCGTTCCGTCGTTCCCTGAAAACCGCCATCGAAGCCGGTCTGCCGGTGTATGCCGAATGCGGCGGCCTCATGTATCTGGGCAGCCATCTCATCGTCCGGGAGCAGAGCTTCCCCATGGTGGGGGCCTTGCCCTTCACCGTGCTGTTGGAAAAAAGACCGCAGGGGCACGGCTATACCGTGCTGAAGGTGGACCAGCCCAACCCCTATTTTCCGCTGGGAAGTGTCATCCGGGGCCATGAGTTTCATTATTCCCGCATCATTTCTGAAGATCATGGGAAATTAAACCTGGTCTTCAGCCTGGAGCGGGGTCATGGCATCACCGGCTCGCGGGACGGCATCTGTTATAAGAATGTCCTGGCCACCTATAGTCACATCCACGCCCTGGGGGTTCCCACCTGGGCCCCGGCCCTGGTAGCCCAAGCGGGCCGATATCGTTGTGAAACGCGCCGCGTCACTCCCGAAGGCGCCGACACCTCTCTTGACCTCCCTGCCGCCTGCAGCAAAACCCTCCTGACCTGACCCCCCCTGGGGAGCCGGGAGAGATTCGCCTCTTCGTGGGCATAACTCCGTTATCATCCTCAAAATGCCCAAGCAATGATGAAAATTCTGCGCCGGCGTCGCCCTGGAGATTTTCCTTGCTTTCCCCTTTTTAAGAATGATATCAAATAAGTGCAATTTTTTGAATTTCTCCGGTGGGCATATCACCATAGAACCGAGGAGGCATTCATGTCCAAGCGGATACTGCTCATATTGATGTTCTTAAGCGGGCTCCTTACGGTCAGTTTTCCTTGTGGTGCCGAGCCGACGCTGCTGGCACAGGGGGAAGCGGCCTTTAAGGCCCGGAATTATGGTCAGGCCCTGGAATTGTTGGAGGCCTATCTGCAGACAGACCCTCAATCCGCCGCGGCCCGGCGCTATCGGGCCTTGTCCTTCCAGCGTTTGGAACGGCCGGAAGAGGCCCTCAGCGAGGTGGAGGCAGGTCTGCAACATCACCCTCAGGACATTTCCTTACTCTTGGTGAAGGGGGGGATTCTTGGCGAGTTAGGCCGGAGAGAGGAGGCTATCAACGTCTTCAGTCAGATCCTCCAGCAAGACCCGCAACAGGGCGAAGCCTTAAAGGAAAGGGGGGCGAATCTGGCCAACGAAGGCCGTCTCGATGAGGCCCTGCAGGACCTGAACCAGGCGGCGAAACTGCTGCCGCAAGACCCCTGGGTGTTTAACCATCGCGGCATGGTTTACTTTTGCCAGAACAATCTCAAAGCCGCGGTGGCTGATTTTTCCACTGCCATCAAACTGCGGCCTGATCTGCCCCATGCCTATTTTTTCCGGGGGAACCTGTATCGCTATCACCTGAACCGACCGAAGCAGGCCCTGGCCGATTTTCAGGAGGGCTGCCGTTTGGGGCATCCCCTCTGCTGCGACGAGGTGGAGAAAATCCAACAGGACGCGGGCACCAAACCAAAAAAGCCCTGATCGCCTGCGGTGGGGGCATCAGACCTGATCCAGGGCATTCCTGACATTGCCCTGCAAGCGCCGGCGGGGGGCGATTTGGCCGTGGAAATCTCCCCGCAAGAGGCTGACGCCCGTTATTCTGCTAAGGTGAAACC
>CALGOE010000133.1 GCA_937958145.1 uncultured Desulfobacca sp. | reverse complement strand
ATCTCGCAGCCCGGCGGCAGGTCATCGGCGCCGATCAGACGGGTTTCGGCGCAGGGTTTGCAGACCAGGATCTTGGCCTTTTTCTCCACCAGAAACCGCCAATAGCCGTTCAGTTCATCGCCGGTGGGAGCCTTCACCCGCTCCATCAACGACATATTGGTAAAATAGACCGCATCATCCACCAAAAACACCGTGACCTCGTGGCCCTTGTCCGCCGCAATCTTGGCAAACTGGAAGCAGCGCACCGCCCGGATGGGGTCTTCCGGGCCCCGGGACAGGACAAAAAGAAATTTCGCCATAACCACCTCCTGGATGAACATTGGTTCTATAATACGACGCCCGCCCTGCTCCTGGCAAGCCAAAAGCAGGGGGCAGTGGTTAGTGGTCAGTGGTCAGTGGTTGGGGCGGCAAGAGCAAAAAGAACTCTGTTGCCGGGATACCTCCTGCGCAAGCCGGAATCCCTGATATGGTCGGGCGGGAGCATTGGCGATGGCAAAAACTTGTGATACATTCATAAATGCACAATTACGACCGCCGGGAGGACCGTGCCATGCAAGAAGCCAGATTTTACGAGAAACGGGAAGATAACAAGGTGCACTGTTTCCTCTGTGCCCATGGCTGCGTCATTGAACCCCGCAAGCGCGGTATCTGTATGGTCCGGGAAAACCGGGACGGCACCCTCTACTCCCTGGTGTATGGCAAGATCATCTCGCAGAATGTTGATCCCATCGAAAAAAAACCGCTGTTTCATTTCCTCCCGGGCAGTCGCTCCTACTCCATCGCCACGGTGGGATGTAATCTGCAATGTGAGCACTGCCAGAATTGGGAAATTTCCCAATTTCCCCGTTTTGAGCCCAAAGAAATCCCCGGCCAGGACATGACGCCGGCCCAGATCGTGGCGCGGGCCCAATCCACCGGTTCGGCCAGCATCTCCTATACGTACACGGAGCCCACCATTTTCGGCGAATTCGCCTATGATACGGCCCTGCTGGCCCGGGACCAGGGCATCCGCAATGTCTTTGTCTCCAACGGCTTCATGAGCGAGCGCTCAGCCAAGGTCATGGCCGAAGTCCTGGACGCCGACAACATCGACCTGAAGAGCTTTCAGGATTCATTTTACCGCAAAATCTGCAAGGCCCGGCTGCACCCGGTCCTGGAGACCATCGAACGGATGAAGGAGCTGGGGGTCTGGGTTGAGGTGACCACCTTGATCATCCCCGGCTTGAATGACTCGGATCAGGAACTCACGGAGATCGCCAAGTTTCTGGCAGGAATCGATCCGGCCATCCCCTGGCACGTGTCGGCCTTTTATCCCGCCTACAAAATGCTCAACCGGCCCCGGACGCCGGCCGCCACCCTGCAGCGGGCCCGCCGCCTGGGCCTGGAGGCCGGCCTGCGCTATGTGTATACCGGCAACATCCCCGGCGATGAAGGAGAAAAGACCTTCTGTTACCAATGCGGCGCCGTGGTCATCGATCGGGTGGGGTTTGCCATCCGCCATAATTACCTGCACAACGGCGCCTGCGCCAAGTGCGGGACAGTCATTGATGGGGTCTGGCACTAGCAGCCAAGGGCAAAAGTGCCCGAAGGGTACCTGGGGGCGAGGCCCCCTGCCCTCCCCCAACCCCAACGGGCGCTCGGGGCGGCGCACAAAGCACAAAACCGGCAGGGGCAACCGCCTGCCGGTTTTTTTGGCGATGCTGGCACGAGCCGAAAACGTGCCCCGGGGCCAGCTTAATATTAGGGTTAAGCCGTCTTGATCTCGATCTTGCGGGGTTTGGCCTTTTCCACCTTGGGCAGCGTTAGCCGCAGCACCCCGTCTTTCATGGCCGCTTCAATGCGGTTCTGGTCCACCAGCTGCCCCAGGGTGAATTCCCGGAAAAAATTACCTACGTCATATTCCTGGACCAGCAACTGTTCCTGGGCCCCCCAGGGCGGCGCAATCTCGCCGCTGATGGTCAACTGGCTGTCTTTCACATCAATGGTCACCTTTTCGGGCGGCACGCCGGGCATATCGGCCAGAACCACGATGGCCTCTTCCGTTTCATAGATATCCACTGCGGGCAGGAAAACCCGGCCCGGTTTGGTGGTTTCGCTCTTCACCGGCGCGGTTTCTTTCGCCTTGGGTTGTAATTCTTTTTCCGTCATGTCGTCGTCCTCCCCTTAGGCGCTCTTCACCGTGATCTGTTTGGGTTTGATCTCTTCGGGTTTGGCCAGCATGATGGTGAGGATGCCGTTTTTGAAAACCGCCTCCACCCGGGCCGGATCCAGACGTTCCGGCAGCCTGACCACCCGGCGGAAAGACCCGGCCTCCCGTTCCCGACGGTGGTACCCCACCACTTTTTCCTCGGTGGGAATCTTTCGTTCCCCGCGCAGGATGAGGCGATTGTCTTCCAGGGTAATGTCAATATCTTCCGGCTGCACTCCGGCCAATTCAGCCCGCACATAGACATGATCTTTGTCTTCGGAGATATTCAACAGGGGGAAGACCCCAGCCCGCCGGCGCCAACGCTCGGGACCGAAGCCAAAGGCCTGTTCCCACAGACGGTCCATTTCCCGCCGCAGCTGGTCCAACTCCCGCAACGGCTCCCAGGACGGCTCAAAGGTATACCACGGCATAACTTTACACCCTCCTTTTCAAAATATCTACTCTTTAGGATATTATGCTATGGGATTTACTCATTAAGTAAGCATGATGGGAAATGGCGTCAAGGGGAAGGCGCGGACTTTTTGTGAAAAGATATTTTTTCTGACCACCCCCGCAGCCGCTGGTCAGGAGGAGGGCAGGCGGCGGCGGGACGTTTCGCCGGTCAGGGCCGGCAGCACCATGGCCAAGGTCTCGGGGCTGACCTGCAGGCGTTCGTAGACGGCAAACCCGGCCTCTTGCACCGCCTTCTGCCGCCAGTAGCGGTCCCGGGCCGGGTCTTTGGAATCGTAGCCCACTTCAAAATATACCCGGCTGATCTGGGCCGTAGCCAACAGTTTGATACAGACGTAGCAGGGTTCCAGGGTAACATACAGGCTGGCGCCTTTGATGGCCACGCCGTGCCGGGCCGCCTGGGCAATGGCGTTGGCCTCGGCATGAGACGCCCGGCAGAAATTGTACTTATCGGCATCCGGCACCTGCAAGGCCCGGCGGTGGCAATAGGGCGTGCCGTTCGGCAGGGTCTCATCGCTGCAGTGGGGCGCACCGGGCATGGAACCGTTGTAGCCCGTGGCCAGGATCTGCCGGTCCTTCACCAATACCGCACCGGTGGGCCGGGAATTGCAGGTGGAGCGGGTGCTCACCAGCTTGGCAATGAGCATGAAATATTCATCCCAGGAAGGGCGCATGATGCCTGTTGTGAGTTGCGCGCTGATATGGGCCGGTCTCATTC
>CALGOE010000132.1 GCA_937958145.1 uncultured Desulfobacca sp. | reverse complement strand
ATGGCTTAAAGGTGGTTTCTGATTTCTGTTCAGCGGTCTTTGGTTTCGGCAGCGAACATTGCCCCCGGCAGCTTCTGGCGGCGGCCGCGGGCCGCCCTATGAGCGCCTTGGGGGCCGACCGAGAGGGCGTACCGGTCACGCCGTTGGTCCGTCTGGCTGCTCTGAAAAGACTGTGCGGCATGTCAACAAAGCCTCTGCTGCCGACCTTCACGCCACGGGGCGGTAGAGATGATCCCGCTGCCAGGGCCGGTAGCCGGCCCCCTGAATCTGCCGGACGATCTCTTCCCGGCTGAGGCGATAGCCCACGCCGGTGGCGGCCACGACGTTCTCCTCGATCATGGTGGAGCCGAAATCATTGGCCCCGAATTCCAGGGCGACCTGGGCCACCTTGGCGCCCTGGGTGACCCAGGAGACCTGCAGGTTGTCAAAGTTGTCCAGCACCAGCCGGGAGATGGCCAGGGTTTTGAGATAATCCACCACGTCAGTAGTCTGCCCCCCCAGGGCGGTGCCGCCGGGTTGAAAACTCCAGGGGATGAAGGCGGTGAAGCCGCGGCTGCGGTCCTGCAGCTCCCGGAGGCGCAGCAGGTGCTCCAGTCGCTCGGCTTTGGTCTCAATATGGCCGAACATCATGGTGGCAGTGGTGCGCAGCCCCAGGTCGTGGGCCGTGGCCATGACGGTCAGCCATTCCGGCGCCGTGCATTTTCCCGGGGCAATGGCGCGGCGCACCCGGTCTACCAGGATTTCGGCGCCGCCGCCGGGGATGGAGTTCAGGCCGGCGGCGATGAGGCGCGCCAGCACCGTGGTAATGGGGAGATCAAACGATTTGGCCAAAAAGACGATTTCCGGCGGTGAAAAGCCGTGGACCATGAGGCCGGCTTGCCGGATAAAACGCACCAGCTCTTCGTAATAGCCGAACGGCAGGTCAGGATGCAGACCGCCCTGCAAGAGGATGCCGGTGCCGCCCAGAGCCTTGGTCTCGTCCAACTTGCGGGCCAATTCCTCCCAGCTCAGGACATAGCCCTCGGGGTGCCCCGGCGGCCGGAAAAAGGCGCAGAACCGGCAGCCGGACACGCAGATGTTGGTGTAATTGATGTTGCGATCAACCACATAGGAGACCCTGGGCTCGGGATGCCGCTGCCGCCGGACATGGTTGGCCCACCGCCCCAGGGTCAACAGATCCAGGTCCCACAGGGCCAGGGCCTCGTCCGCAGAAAGGCGCTCTTGGGTCAGAATCTTCTTTTCCAGCGCCGCCGTTGTGGCACAGCCTGCCATGATTTTTTCCCTCTTCCCTGTTCCCTGGTTCCGGCTCCGATGGGCTTTTTATCGCCCTATCCGGCTCAAGCATTAATACGTGGCAATAACGTTATAGACCGTATCCCGTTCCACCGGCTGGCGTCCGGCCTGGCGGATGAGGTGGTGCAGCTCCTGGCGGGTCAGGCCCTGGGCGGTCTGGGCCCCGGCCATGTGGGTGATGCGTTCCTCGATGACGGTGCCATCGATGTCATCGGCGCCGAAAGACAGAGAGAGCTGGGCGATCTTGGGGCCGATCATGATCCAGAAGGCCTTGATATGGGGGAAATTGTCCAGGAGCAGGCGGGCCACTGCCAGGTTTTTCAGGTCGTCGAAGCCGGTGGTCTCCGGCAGGCCGGCCAGTTGGGTGTTGGCTGAATGGAAGGCCAGGGGAATAAAGGTCAGGAAGCCGCCCGTCTCGTCTTGGGCGGCCCGGAGCTGCAGGAGGTGATCCACCCGCTCCTCCAGGGTCTCCTGATGGCCATAGAGCATGGTGGCATTGGTCTTGAGCCCCTGGCGATGTGCGATCTGGCAGACCTCCAGCCAGCCTGCCGGGGAGAGCTTTTTGGCGCATAAACTCTGGCGGATGCGGGGGCTGAAGACCTCGGCGCCGCCGCCGGGCAGGGAGCCCAGGCCCGCCTCCCGCAGGGCGGCCAATGTTTCGGCGATGCTCAGGCCGGCAATCCCGGCCAGGTGATGGATCTCCACGGCGGTGAAGGCCTGGAGATGCACGTTGGGCCGGAGGGCCTTGATACTGCGCAGCATGTCCAGATAATAGGAAAAGGGTAAGTCAGGATGGAGGCCGCCGACAATGTGGATCTCGCTGATGGGGTCGGCCAACCGTTCCTCCACTTTGGCGCAGATTTCGTCGAGGCTCATCTGATAGGCCAAGGGGTCGCCGGCCTCTTTGCCGAAGGCACAGAATTTACAGCCATTGATGCAGATATTGGAATAGTTGAGGTGCTGATTGACGATATAATAGGCCTTGTTGCCGTGGAGGCGCTCCCGGACCAGATTGGCCAGATACCCTACCCCCAAGAGATCGGGGCTGCGAAAGAGGGTCAGGCCGTCGTCAAAACCGAGCCGTTCCCCGGCTTGCACCTTGGCTGAAATCGGCAGCAAGTGCGGATCCTTGAAAAAATCATTCCTGGACATGATGGTATCCCTTACACAGTTAGAGATTGGCGGGAGGGGGCGGCGCGGCCAGACCACGACGGAGCACCTCCAATAATTCCCGCGCCCGTGTGTGCAGGACCTGGGCATTGGCCTGGTCCAGACCCAGGACGACGTCAAAAGCCGGAATGCTGGCGGCCTGGAGGAACCGATCCAGCAGGGCATCCAGGAGGAAGACGGTGCTGGCCACCGGCAGGTCAGGCCGGAGTTCCCCCCGGGCCAGCCCCTGGCGGAGCAGGGAGTGGAGATAATCCGCGGCATATTGGCGGACCCGCTGCAACAGCTCCTGGCGCTGCGGCACCTGCTGGTCAAAAAGGATCTTCAGGTAAATGCCGTAAATTTTGGGATGTTGCCGGATAAACGCCAGCCCGGCCAAAAGCGAGCGTTCCAGCCGGGTGAAAAAATCCTCTTCCAGGGTGCTGTCCTTCACCTGCACCAGGAGGCGGCGCACCACGGCGATGGCGAAGTCGAAGACATAGAGGAAAATGCCGGCTTTGTCGGTGAAATATTGGTACAGGGAGCCCTTGGCAATGCCGGAGTGGGCCACAATGACATTGAGGCTGGCCTGCTGGTAGCCCTTGTCGGCAAATTCGCTCAGCGCCGCTTCAATGATGCGGGCCTGCTTGTCTTCGGGCAGATTCAGGAACGTGGGGCGGACGGTTTCGGCCATGCCCGATGATCCTCCATGTGACCAGTTGGTCATATCATGGGGGCTGACTTCTGTCAAGAGGGTCAGACGCCCTGTCTGGTTGAAATCTCTGCCAAACCTCTTGACAGCGGTCCTGTCTTATGGTACTTCCCATCAAGGAAATCTGGTGATCTGCCCTTGACCGGGCGGCGGCCAGAGGTTGGACAGAAACAGAGGGATCCCTGAACGTTAACCCAGAGAGTCACGGAAGCTAAGGATAGGCAACGGGGAGAAGCCTCCGCCCAGTTCTCCCCCTTGCCTATTCTCTTTTGGCCCGCTGCTGCCGGCCAGGGCAGGAGGATGGGCCACCGGGAGGCCGGTGCGGCGTCCGGGTCATTTCGGCCAGGCCAGGAGAACGGTTATGTCGGAGTCGTTGGAGAAAGTTTACAATCCCCATGACATAGAGCAGAAATGGTATGCTTTCTGGGAGGCCCAGGGGTTGTTCCGGGCTGACGCCGACAGCACGCGGCCGCCCTACAGCATCGTCATCCCGCCGCCGAACATCACCGGTTCTCTGCACATGGGCCACGCCCTGAACAACACCCTCCAGGATATCCTGATCCGCGCCAAACGTATGCAGGGCTACAATGCCTTGTGGATGCCCGGCACCGATCACGCCGGGATCGCCACCCAGAATGTGGTGGAGCGCATGCTGGCCGCCGAGGGCACGGACCGCCACGCCCTGGGCCGGGAGGCCTTTATCCAGCGGGTCTGGCAATGGAAAGCAGAATCCGGCGGCCGCATTATCAGCCAGCTCAAGCGGTTGGGCTGCTCCTGTGATTGGAGCCGGGAGCGTTTCACCATGGACGCCGGCCTGTCTGCGGCAGTGCGGGAGGTCTTTGTCCGGCTTTATGAGGAAGGCCTGATCTACAAGGGCGATTACATCATCAATTGGTGCCCCCGCTGCCAGACGGCCTTGGCGGACCTGGAAGTGGAGCACGAGAGCAAAGACAGTTATCTTTATTATATCAAATATCTGCTGGCCGAGAATGGCGGGCATCTCACCGTGGCCACCACCCGGCCGGAGACCTTGTTGGGCGACACGGCGGTGGCCATCAATCCCCAGGACCCCCGTTATACCAGATATCACGGGGCCAGCGTGCTGCTGCCCATCCTGGGTCGGCGTATTCCGGTCATTACGGACGAGTATGTGGATATGGAGTTCGGCACCGGCGCCCTGAAGGTGACGCCGGCCCATGATTTAAACGACTTCCAGATTGCCGCCCGGCATAATCTGCCGGCGGTGCGGGTGATCGATGACCGGGGCCGCATGACCGCCGAGGCCGGGAAATACCAGGGCATGGACCGTTTCGCCTGTCGGGAAAAGATCTTAAAGGATCTGAAGGCAGACGGCCTCCTGGAAAAGGTGGAAAAGTATGTGCACGGCGTCGGCCACTGCTACCGCTGCCGGACGGTGGTGGAACCCATGCTTTCCAAACAGTGGTTTGTCAGCGTCAAACCCCTGGCCGCGGCGGCGGTGGCTGCAGTGCAGGCAGGACGCATCCGCATTATTCCGCCCATGTGGGAGAAAACCTTTTTTGAGTGGATGCATAATATCCGGGATTGGTGCATCTCCCGCCAGATCTGGTGGGGCCATCGCATCCCGGCCTGGAACTGTCTGGACTGCGGGCGTCTCATCGTGGCGCGGGAGACCCCGGCGTCCTGCCCGCAATGCCAGGGCAGCCGGCTCCAGCAGGAAGACGACGTCCTGGACACCTGGTTCTCCTCGGCCCTCTGGCCCTTCTCCACCCTGGGCTGGCCGGAGCAGACCAAAGAACTGCAGCTCTTCTATCCCACCTCAGTCTTGATCACCGCCTTTGACATCCTCTTTTTCTGGGTGGCCCGCATGATGATGATGGGGCTGCATTTTATGCAGGATGTGCCCTTCCGGGAGGTCTATATCCATGCTTTGGTCCGGGACGCGGAAGGCCAAAAGATGAGCAAATCCAAGGGGAATGTGGTGGATCCCCTGGAGATCATGGATAAATACGGCACTGACGCCTTTCGCTTCTCATTGGCCGCCTTTGCCGCCATGGGCCGGGACGTGCGTCTGTCGGAAGAACGCATTGCCGGGTACCGCAATTTTGTCAACAAGATCTGGAATGCCAGCCGCTTTACCCTCATGAACCTGGCGGATTTTGACGCCGACGCGGCTGATGCCCTGCCGCTGACGGTGGCCGAACGCTGGATCGTCAGCCGGCTGCAGCGGGTCAGCCAGGAAGTGACGGCCGCCCTGGATTCCTATAATTTTGACCAGGCGGCCCATCAGCTGTATCAATTTGCCTGGCACGAATTCTGCGACTGGTATGTGGAGCTCATTAAACCGGCCCTGTACGACAGCCACGACCCTGCGGTGCGGCATCACACGCAACGGGTCCTGCAGGAGGTTTTGAGCACCCTGCTGCGCCTCCTGCACCCGTTCATGCCTTTTGTTACCGAGGAGATCTGGCACAAGCTGCCCGGCGCCGTTGGCAGCATTATGGTGGCCCCCTTCCCCGTGCCGCAGCCTGAACTGATGGATACCGCCGCCGAAGAGGAGATGGCCCTGGTGATGGGGGTGATCACTGCGGTGCGCAACCTGCGGGGCGAAATGAACATTCCTCCCAGCCTGAAGGCACCGGTGCAGTTTTACAGCAGCAGCGCCGAGGCTCTGGCTATTCTGGCCAGCCACGCCAAATCTTTGGAAATTTTGGCAAAATTAGACAGTCTGGCCTTCAACCCCGCCGGGGCCCGGCCCCAGGCCGCGGCCAAGGCGGTGGTGGCGGCGGTGGAGATTTACCTGCCCCTGGCCGGCCTCATCGACTTTGCCGAAGAAGACCGCCGCCTCAGCAAAGAGCTGGACAAAATCACCAAGGAACTGAGCACGGCCCAGAGGAAATTGGCCAACGAAGATTTTATGGCCAAAGCCCCGGCCGCAGTGGTGGCCAAGGAAAAGGAACGGGTGCACAACCTGACGGAAAAACTTGCCAAGCTGAAAAGCCACAAAGAAAAGATCAAGGCCCTGACGGCAATCTGACCGGGAGCAGGCACTCATGATGGCTTAAGGTTCTCCATTTCTACCGCAGTGGTGCGCCCGGGCCGGCGCCAAAAACTGCCGGCGGGGTGTGGCGGAGCCTCGAGAAAAGGGAACCGACGGGAATTTTCTGGATGTTTTGATTAACATTATTAATTTCAAATATATTTATTTACATTAATATATAAATTTGTTTTAAAAATAACAGCAGCCATCCCGCTCGGGATGGTTTTTTTTATCAAATTCATTGATATTTTTTCTTGTAAAAAATATATTTTTGGCGTATTATCTGGATACATTGCAATATAATATGTAGTGTCCTGCCTTTTTAGCCCGATAAGTCCATAGAGAAGAACTACGATGGAAACGCTTTGGCGAGAGGTTGTGGAGAAGACCCACCTGGGTGTCTGGATCCTGGATGACGAGGACCGCACTACCTATGTCAATGATCGGTTAACGGCTCTGTTCGGTCTCACGGCCCAGGAGATGTTGGAGCGAAGCGCCTGGGACCTGCTGGACCCGCCCCAGGGCCTTCGCTTGTTGGCCGGTCTCAAGCAAAATCTGCCCCTGGTCACGGACTTTTGCTTGCAGCGCCGGGACGGCAAGACCCTCTACCTGCTGTTGGCCGCCAACGCCTTGCCGGTCCAGAACCGCTCTTCCCAGGGCATATTAATCATGGTGGCGGATATCACCGAGCGCAAGTTGGTGGAGGAACTTCTCTGGCGCCAAGCCCACATCGTCGATCAGATTCATGATGCCGTCATTTCGGTGGACCTGGAGCGCTGTATTACCAGTTGGAATCAGGGGGCGCAACGACTTTTCGGTTATACGGCGGCCGAGATCATGGGCCAGCCTTTCGACGCCCTGGCGGCCCCGGGGCAGGCCGACCTCTTTACCCCGCAGATGATGGCGGCTCTCAGCGCAAAGGGGCTGTATGATTGCGAGCGGTGGCTCCAGCAGCGCACCGGCACGCCTTTGTATGCCCACCTGTCCATTTCGCCCCTGAAGAGCCGGGGCGGCCAAGTCATCGGCGGTATCGTCTCGGCCCGCGATATCACCAAGCGCAAGCTTCTGGAAGAGGAGCTGATCCGAAGCAGCCGGTTGGAATCGGTGAGCGTTTTGGCCAGCGGTATCGCCCATGATTTCAATAATATGCTTACAGCCATCCTGGGCAACATTACCATGGCCTATCTCAATGCCGACGCCGCGGCTTTTGTCCAGGAACGGCTGGCTGAAGCCGAAAAAGCCTGTGTCCGGGCCCAGAATCTGGCGAGGCAGCTGCTGACCTTTTCCAAGCGGGAAAAGCCCCAGAAAAAATCGGTTTCCCTGCGGGACGTGTTGAAAACCTCGGCCAGCCTGGTATTGCGCAGTTCCAACGTACGGCGCCAGGCCGATATCCCGGCAGACCTCTGGTGGGTTGAGGCCGATGAGGAGCAGATCAACCAGGCCATCAACCATCTTCTCATCAATGCCGACCAGGCCATGCCCCGAGGCGGCACCATTCACATTACCGCCGAAAATGTCGAGCTGGGCGAGGACGCCCAGATTCCCCTGAAACCGGGACCGTATGTCAAGGTGGCCATCCGCGACCAGGGCATCGGCATTCCCGCCCAATATTTGAACCGGGTCTTTGATCCGTTCTTCACCACCAAACGCCGGGGCAATGGTCTGGGTCTGGCGACCGTCTATGCAATTCTGAAAAATCACGACGGCCACATCACGGTGAGCTCGCCCCCGGAGTCCGGCACCACTTTTACCTTTTATTTGCCGGCCAGCATCCAGCCGGCCTGCCCCAGGCAGGTCCAGACGCCGGCCTTGCGTCTGGGCCGCGGCCGCATCCTCCTCATGGATGATGAGGAGATGATCCTGGAGGTATCCAGCGCCATGTTAAAGCGGTTGGGATATGACGTCTGGACTTCGCCGGACGGGGCCAGCGCCCTGGAAATCTATCGCCAGGCTGCAGCGGAGGGGAATCCCTTTGATGCGGTCATCCTCGATCTGACGGTCCCGGGCGGTTTGGGGGCCAAAGAGACCATCGGCCCGCTTTTGCAGATAAATCCTCAGGCCAGGGTCATTGTCTCCAGCGGTTTCGCTGACGACCCGTCGCTGACCGACTTCCCGTCTTTCGGCTTTGCCGGTTTCCTGCCCAAACCCTACAATCTGACCCAGCTCAGCGCCGTCATGCATAAGGTCTTACGGTAGGGTGATCTTTCTTTGGCTCTCTCCGGGCGCCCGGCCGCGCCACCCGGCGGCTGGGCCTCTTTGTCAATGCCCTGCCCCCCAGATTGGCCAAATTCTCAAGGTTTGCCACAATAAGCCGATACAATGACAAAGACTGTGATCTACCGGAGCACCAAGACCCGCTGCAGGCGAACCGGGTGATATTTTTGAGCAGGGTGGGACATTTATGAGAGCAGAGAGCACCAGCGTTGCACCGCCGGCCACACAACGGCAATTGAAAATCCTTCTGAAAGCCCTACTGCGCTTAGGACGGACGCCGGAGGTCCGGCAGGAAAAAGTCCGTTCCCTTTCCCGGGCCTTGCAGACCAATGGCTATCGCATCGATTGCCGGAAACTGGCGGATAGCCTTATCACCAGTCTCTTGTTCGGCCTGCTGCGCTAAAGGGACGGGGGACGGTTGGCAGGGAAAAAAAGTGGGGGGATAAGAGGATTGACAAAAGCCGGGGCGGCTTTCAGCCGCCCCGGCTGCTTTTTCGGCCGACTGGGGCGTTTTTTTAATACATACCGCCCATGCCGCCCATGCCGCCGCCACCGCCCATGGGCATGGGTTCTTCTTTCTTGGGTTTTTCCG
>CALGOE010000131.1 GCA_937958145.1 uncultured Desulfobacca sp. | reverse complement strand
GGTCTGGGGGCGGGGTCCGGGGTAACGATAATCCTCCCGGTTCACCATATCAGGATTGGCGGCCTGTTGTTTGGCTTTATTGTAAAAATAAGCCATGAAACTGGTGCCGTGATGTTGTCGGATAATATCGATGATCTTTTGCCCCACCTTATTCTGGCGGGCCAGTTCCACCCCGTCTTTGACATGGGCCTGCAGGATCAGACTGCTCATGGACGGGGCCAGTTTTTCATGTTTGTTTTCGCCGTCAAACTGATTTTCCACAAAATACGTGGGTTTTTTGATCTTGCCGATATCATGATAATACGCCGCCGCTTTGGCCAAAAGGGGATTGGCGCCGATCTTCTCCGCCGCCGCCTCCACCATGTTTCCCACAATCATGGAATGGTGATAGGTGCCGGGGGCCACCAACATCAGTTGCCGTAAGATCGGCCGATCCAGATTAATCAGCTCCAACAGCCGGATATCGGAAGTCAGATCAAACACCACCTCTAAAATCGGCGCCAAGCCCGTAGCCAAAATGCCGATTTGCAAGCCGCCGGCCACTCCAAAAACCAGGCCTTGCAGGAAGTCCTGGGCCTGGAGGGGAAATTCCACCAGTTTGATGGCCGCCACCATCAGGCCGTTAAAAGCTGCGACATACAGACTGGCCCGGATAAACCCCCACCGGTTGCGGCAATACAGGCTGGCCCAGATACCCACCAAACCGCTTAAAAAATAAAACAGAAAAAACAGAAACGGCTTGTCCACCAGCAGAGCCGAGAGCATGGCGGCCAGGAAGGCCGTCAACACGGCCGTCTCCAGGCCGATAAAAACCTGGACCAACATCGGCGCCAAAGCCACCGGCAGGAAGTAGAGGAAATTCTTGGCCAACAGGGGGCTCAATCGACCCAGGGCGTTGCTGAAAAAGACCAACCCCAGGCTGAACAGGGTCACCCCCAACAGCGTCACCGCCAGGAAGCCAAACTCCTTCAGGGTGCGCGGGCCTTTCTTGGCGTTGACCCGGAGCAGTTTGGCGGCAAAACCGCTGACCAGGGCAATCAGCCCCCAGGTGCCCAGAAAATTCCAGAACCACCACCCCTGCGGCCGTTCCCTATCCAGGGCATGCAGCTTCACCAGATGCGTTTGGGTAATCTTTTCCCCCTCCCGCACCAGCATCTCCCCTTTTTTGATCTGGAAATACACCGGCCGGGACTCCTGCAGCCGAGCCTGCCGCCGTTTCTCCGTCTCCGCCCGATTTAACGAGATATTGGGTATAACCAGGGCCTGGGCAATTTCACAAATAGCCCAGCGCACGCCGGATGGCATATCCTCCACCGCATCCCGGCAATAGGCATTCACCTTCTTTTTGGCCTCGGTCAGAGCCAAAAACCGACCGGGGTCGGTTTCCTCTCGTTCCTGCCAGGACGGCAAGCGCCGGATGATCACCGGTCGTTGCAGATCAGCAGCCGACAGGGTCTGTTCCCCAAAAACCCCCTGGGCCATAACCAGATTAACCTGCTGACTGATAATGTCTTCCCATTGCACCGAAAAATGATTCCGAGCCAACAGATAAAAAATGTTATTGGCCAAGGTCACGCCCAAAAACCGGTCAAATTCCGGTTTTTTCTCCAGTAGCACTTTGTAGAGTTTGGTGAACGGCAGCTTGCCCTCGGCCTCCGGCGGCGTCACGCCCTCCCTCTCCGGCGGGCGTTGGCTTTCCTGGACCACCTGGCGCATATATTCAAAAGCCTGATGCAACCGGGCCTTGATCTCTGCTCCGACCCGTTCGTCCAGATCAAACACCAAGGGGCTTTCGTCCAGTTGCTCCTGCTGGCGCTTGGCCGTAGACTCCTGGTCTTCCACCAGAAAATCGGCAGCCGCCTTGATGTCGCGCTCGGCGATGTCGCCTACCTGATAATTAATATGGGGCGCCTGGGGCCGGGGGAAGACCATAATGGCCGCCAGCAGACTAAAGCTGGCCAACAGCAGAACTTTCTGCCACGGCTGGGGCTGGTCGGCTTCAAAACCGAGCCGCGACAGAGCAATAGTCGTCCACAAGCGCTGCACAGGATTCAGGGTTGAGCGTTTTGCTTTCCCGTTGGTTTTTTTCTCAGTCATGGTGGCTGTCTCGGCGAGACATGGGACCTGAGCCGGTCGGCGAGCGGCGTTGTTGGTAGGTTTCATACGCCAGGATGATATCCTGGACAAGGGGATGGCGGACCACGTCGTTTTTATTAAAGTATATGAAGGTGATACCCTGGATGTTCTTTAAGATCTCCCGCGCCTCCTTGAGGCCCGAGGGCGTCCCGGCCGGCAAGTCAATCTGGGTCACATCGCCGGTAATGACCGCTTTGGACCCAAAACCCAGCCGGGTCAGAAACATCATCATCTGCTCCGAGGTGGTATTCTGCGCCTCATCCAGGATCACAAAAGCATTGTTTAAGGTGCGGCCCCGCATAAAGGCCAGGGGCGCCACCTCGATGATCCCCCGCTGCATCAGTTGGGAGGCCTTGTCAAAATCCATCATGTCATGCAGGGCGTCATACAACGGCCGCAGATAGGGATTGACCTTCTCAAAGAGATCGCCCGGCAGGAACCCCAATTTCTCCCCGGCCTCCACTGCCGGCCGGGTCAGAATGATCCGGGAACACTCATTATTGATCAGGGCCGCGACCGCCATGGCCATGGCCAGATAGGTCTTGCCGGTGCCTGCCGGGCCGATGCCGAAGACCATATCGAACTGGCGGATGGCCTGCAGATAATTTTTCTGATTCAGGCTTTTGGGGGTGATGCGCCTCTTTAACCCTGCAATGTAAACCGAATCCAGAAAAATATCTTTCAGGTCGATATCTGGCTGATCCCGCAACAGGCGCAGGGCATACTGGACATCCTGCCCGGTCAGGGGATAGCCGGCCCGCAGCAACTCATAAAGTTCTTCCAGGGTCCGGGCGGCCAGGAGGATCTCGGCTTCCGGCCCCTCCAAAATGACTTCATTGCCCCGGACATTCGACTTGATCTGCAACAGCCGATCGAGCAGCCGCAAATGCTGATTCTGTTGTCCGAACAACGCCTGGACCAACTCGTTGTCAGCAAAGGCCACCTTGCGTTGCTCGCTATGGCGCCAGGCCGCCGCCCCTTTTTTCACGCCGCCGATGACGGTATCCCCATAACCTGCCCCCGGATAAGACGCTGCCGGGGGCGGTTGTCAAAATCCAACAAGACGATCTGCTGCCAGGTGCCCAACACCAGGCGGCGGTCTTCAATCAGGACCGTCAGATCGGGTTTGAAAAACGCGGCCCGTACATGGGCATAGCCATTGCCGTCGCCCCATCGCCGGTCGTGCTCATACGGGATATCCTTGGGCAACAGGCGCGCAATGGCCCGGCGCAGGTCATTGATGACCCCGGATTCATACTCTATGGTGGTTAAAGCAGCCGTAGACCCCGGGATCAATAAGGTCACCTGCCCCTGGGCAATGCCACTGGCGGCCACCTGCTCTTGCACCAGCGGCGTCAAGTCGATAATATCGGTCCCCGCGGTGGTCGCCACCTGCAGCGAGAAAAATTTTATCTCTACCATACATCGGCACTTTGCGGTCCTTAACGTCAGGACCGGAATAATTTTTTCCTGCTGGTGCCTCCGCTTCTAATATAATTCCTTTTTCAGCGGCGGGCAAAATAAAAGTTAGCGACGTTTCCCCGGCTTTTGCGCCCACCCAAAACCCCCGTTATGGCGAAGGGAGGGGTGCTGGCGGCAGGGGGCTCTGCCCTGGGGCCCCCTCCCCTGGGACATTTTTGCCTCAATCCTCGGCTGCCAGATTCGCCAGGATTTTTTCGGCCTCGGCCCGGACCATATTTTTCAGCTCCGGCGGCGCCAGGACCCGGGCGTCACTGCCAATGCCCATGACCCAATGGAAAATCTCAAAAAGGTTGCTGACCACTGCCCGCATCTGGAATTTCCCGTCTTGCACCGGACTGATTTCCTGATTGGCTATCCACGTCCGTTTGGCCACATAATCATAGAGATACTCCGGAAACTCCAGGACCACCGTGATCTGCTCGCCTTCGGCCCGAAAGACCCCAAAAGATTTTTCGTATAACGCCTCCGGCGCATAGTCCGACGGATAATCAAAGCTCTCTTTCGTCAACTTGGCGGCCAGAATGTTGTCCACCCGGAAGGTCCTGACCTCCCCATACTCTTCCACATAGGCATTGAGATACAGGGTTTCCCGATGCAATACCAGGGTATACGGCCGCACCACATACTGCCGCTCGCCCTTCTGGGACCGATACTGCAACGCCAGCTTGTATTGGTTCAACAGACCTCGCAAAATGACGTCAATCTGCTCATCAGCCGCCTCATAACAGCGCCGGCCAAAGCCGGTGGCGTAAAATTTCTTCTCATAATGCTTCAGCAGCGAGCGTTGGGCTAACGGGATAGCCTCTTCCAGGGCCGTAAAAATATCCAGCAAGCCGTCCCGCACCACCGTCTGATCTAACGAGGCCATGAGAATGGCGCCCACATACAGCGAAATGAGCTGGTAGGGCGTGCCTTCCAAGGGGGTTGTCTCATTCAACCGCCAGCGCTCCACCCCTCCTTTCCGGGTTACCGCAATCAAGGGCTCACCATGGCGATTGGTCAGATATTCGTTGATAGCCCGGCGATAACGGCTGGCCGTGCGGGCCGAAATGGACAGGAGGCGCTGGATATCCGCCAGGGACAGGGAACATCCCTGGGTGGCCAGAATGTAGATCAATTTGGCCATGTTTAACCCAGCCGGATAGGTGGGTTGGCGAACCGTTGACATAGCTATTTTTTACCACAAATCAGGTTAGTTGACAACCGTTGACGAGTTTATGTGGCATACTATCAATCAACAAAAGCGCCACAAGGGGCGAGCGCCTGATCCGGCCCTGAGCTCCCTTGGCACCGTGACCAGCAAAGGAGGAGAGCAATGCCTGCCGTTCTTAATGTAGTCGAGGTAAACCCCATAATTCTTTGTGCCTGTTGCATCTGCCAACGCCAGCGGGATGATCAGGGCCAGTGGCAGGCGCCCGCCGCGGTGGCGGCGAGCCCCGGCCGGGAGATCGCCTTCACCCATACCATCTGTCCAGAATGTGCCCGCAGGTATTACCCCGAGTTTTATCAGCCCGGCCAGGACCTGCCTGACCAAGGAAGTTAACCGAATCACTCGCCTGAGCCCAAAGGAGGTATTTATGACAACACCTTTAGCCACCCTGTTACAAAACCTTACCATCGGACCGGAGCAGCGCTACCGCAACCTGGTGATCTGGTCCCTCCTGACCGATAAGGAGGAGCCGGCGGACTATCTCACCCTGGATGAGGCCCTGGAGCAGCGCCTCCTCACCATTACCGAACTTGACGCCGAGGGTCGGGTGCCGGCCTTGCAGGTGGTCAACGACGCCACCCAGAAGGTCTTGCTCCTGGACGGCGAGGAATTGGTGGGGGCCAAGCAGAACCGGATTTTGAACGTCTCCATCCTCCTGGCCCCCAAATCCGTTACCACTTTGCCCGTTTCCTGTATTGAACGGGGGCGCTGGTCCTACGAAAGCCGGGAGTTCCGCAGCCCCCGCAGAACCATGAGCGCCGATCTGCGCCGGAAGAAGGCACAGTCGGTCAATCTCTGTCTCCGCAACTTCGGCGAGTTCCATTCCAATCAAGGCGAGATCTGGGACGAAATCGAAGCCAAATTCCAGCGGGCCGGTATCCGACCGTCGCCGACCCATGCCCTGTCCGATCTCTATGAAGTGCAAAGAGACGCCAGCGCCGATTATCTCCGGCATTTCCAGCCCCTACCCCGCCAGGTCGGCCTGGCCGCCGGCATCGACGACACCCTGGCCGGGGTGGAACTTTTGGCCCACGCCGAAACGTTGCAGCGCCTTTTCCCCAAGCTGGTGGGCAGCTATGTCCTGGATGCCTTGGAGACCGCCGACCGGGAGAGGCCAGCCACGGTTCCGGCCTCGTCCGTGCAGGCCCTGCTCCAGGAGGCGGCTGCCGCTCAGGTCGAGCGTCGCCAGTCTGTGGCCCTGGGGTATGATCTGCGCCTGGAATCGCCGACAGTGATCGGGGCTGGCCTGGAATTTAACGACCACATTCTCCATCTCAGTCTTTTTCGACAGGATCCCGGCACGGCGGCCAGGCCCAACTCTCGCCCCCTGCGCCGGGCCTCTGCCAGGCGGCGGCATGTTACCCGGGAATAAGGCGTCGTCTGCCATGGCAGGGAAAGCCAGGCGCTGGCGCCAAAACCCGGCTCAAACCGTTGGCGTCCTGGTGGTTTTGATTCTTGCCGGTCTGGGCCTGATGAGCGTCGCGGTGCCGGCCGAGGAAATGGATATCTATGACCACAACTACCGCCTCCAATACCGGCTCCGCGGCGACAAAATCTATGACCGCGACTACCGCCTCCAGTACCGGCTGAACGGTGATAAGATCTATGATCGCAACTACCGCCTCCAATACCGGTTCGAGGACGGCAAAATTTATGACCGGCAACGACGCCTGCAATACCGCCTGGACGGCGATAAGGTCCTGGATCAGCAGTATCGGCGCCGTTTCCATCTCCAGAAAAGGCCATAAAAATGCTGGCAGCCGGCGCCGGGGAGGAAAAACGAAACGTCTCGGCCTGTCGGCGCAGCCAAGGGGCCCATCTGGGGGCGAAGGCGAGATTATGGGTGGCAGGGGGAGTCCTCCGGCCCCGGGGGACCAACGCTCTGCCACCAGCCCGCCGACCAGCGGCTGCTAACCCCTGGCCTGGGCCACAATCTGGTCCAGAGTCACATTGTGCCAGGTTGTGGGCGGCTGTTCAGCCAGCTGCAGCACCAGGCGGGAGAACCGATGGTCCCGATCCAGCAGACCCTGCATGGCCTGCCGCCGCTCCCGGCGCAGACAGGCCAGGGCCTCAGCCAGACGGATCTGTTCCAACGGTCGGGTGGGCAGATACCGGACCCCGGCATCCGCAGAAGAAACCGCCACCGGCGCCACCAGTCCACAGCCTTGCAGGGCCGCCACACACCGAGCCGCCAAGTCCTCCTGGTCGTTGTAGACCTGGGCCAATTCCGCCAGGGTGAGGGGCGGCCCTCCGGTTTGGAAACGGGCGCCGATGCACAACAGGGCCGTCAGGGCCAGGAATTCATCCCCCAGGGTCTGGTCCGACCGTTCCTCCGGGCGGACCAGACGCCGGCGCAGGCTGACCAGATTCTGGTGCACATAGGCCACTTCCGCGCCGTAGAGGACAATGAGCCAACTCCAAAACATCCAGATGATGAGAAAGAGAATCTGGTACAGGGCGCCGTAGATGGCGTTATAATAGGGCGCCGACCCCTGAAACCACCGGAACAGCCATTGCGCCCCTTGCCAGATGGTCCCCCCGACCAGACCCCCCAGCACCGCCGACAGCACCTGCACCCTGGTGTTGGGCATGACCAGATAAATAAAACTCAGCCCCAGCCACACCATCCCAAACGAAATCAGCAAACGGTAGGCCGAAAAAAAGATCTCGGGCATAAATTTATTGAGAAAATTCTGGATCTCCGGGCGGGTCTGAAAGGTAGTGGTCAGGGAGATGGCCACCGCCATAACAATGGGCAACAACAGAAAGATGCTGAGATAATCGCTCAGTTTGCGCCACCAGGGACGGGCGCGGGAAATCTTCCAGATATGATTAAAGGCCTGCTCCACATTGGCCATGAGGATCATCAGGGCCACCAACAGCCAGACCACCCCGAAGACCCCCAGGGAGGCCACATTGGTCGTCTCCACATACGACAGGATCTGCCGGGCGAACTCCTGGGAACCACCGGCCAACTGGGGCAGCAGATGGGCCGCCAGCAGGCGTTGCAGCCCGACGCCCTTGAAGATGGCAAAGAGCAGCGCCAACATGGGGATGACCGCCAGCACGCTGGCATAAGCCAGGGCCGAGGTCCGCACCAGGGCCCCTTTGCTGAGGAGATCCCGGCACGCTAACATCACCACCTGCAGACCGGTGTAGCACCAGGCCCGCAGCCCGCCCCGGGGTTGCCCCTGCCAGAGGGTCTCGCCGAAAAAACGCCGCCAACCGGTGAGCCAAGCGTCACCCCGAAACATGGCTGGCACCGACTCCAGGGGCTGGCAGCAGGAGAGCGCGGCGACGCCGCCGGCAGCAAACAGGTAACCACGCCTCAAAGATATTGGTCAACAAGGACTCCCAGTCTCTTTTTAATGGCCGCCAGGGGCGGCAGCTCCGGTAGGGTGGCCAGGAGACAGGTTTTCGGCGCCTTTTTTTGCAGGCGCATGCGCAGGGCCATGGCCTCCCGGTCCGCGGCGCTGAGGCCGCTCTCCATGGCCACCTCAGCCCCATCCAACGCTTCCACCTGACTGGCGATGAGATTAAAATCATAGTTGGCATTGAATTTTTGCACGTCTTCATTATAGAGCTGACAATGAGCTGAGACCTGCAGTTGTTTTTTCCGCAGCTCGCCGGCCACTTTTTGCAAATGCTCATAGAGGTCATAGAGCTGGTTTTTCAAGCGGCCGCGGCTGGTCCAGCCATGAGGCCGAAATCTCTCCAGCACCGCCTGCCGGGCCGCCGGCTCCACCTGCTGACACTCCTGCCGGAAGGGCAGCTCGGCCACCCCCCAGAGTTGCTTCAGTCCTGACAATGCCGGTTCCTTACCCAGCAAGTGGTAAAAAGCGGCAAAGATGGGCAGGTCCCGCTGCAAGGCCGCCTCGAAGTCTTTCTCCTCCTGGAGCAACGCCTCCAGGTCATCCTCCAAAAAGGTCCGCTCGGCAAAATAATTGTCGATAATCTCCTTTTTGAGGTGAAACTTCAGGATATTCAGGGTGTGATCAAAATCCGTCATAAGAGCCTCGCCTGCCGTTGCGGACCGTTATCTGGGCACTTACCATGGCGCTGCCATATCGGCGCTTCCCCATCTGCCCTGCCCCAATGGTAGCCATATTCGTTCTGTCTGCGTCTTCGTTTCCCTCAATCCGCCTTTGCCAGGTCGGCCAACGCTGCCTCCAGTTCCGGGTTTGCCGCCGCCTCTTTGTCCCAGGCGTCGGCCTGATCGTCAGCCCGGGGGCAGCTCGGCTGGGTAGCAATATTCGGGTTGTGGGCCAACACTTCGTCCACGGCCACTTCGATCTCCGGGCCGTCCCGCAATTCCACGATCACGGTGCGATTGATCACGTTCTGCCGGATAATCTTCCCCTCTCCCTGGGGCAGGGTGACCGTCTTGCCCACTTTCGGAAAGCCGGCCTTCAGGTCCAGGTAGGTCTGATACTCATAGGTCAAGCAACACATGAGCCGGCCACACGAACCGGAGATCTTGCCGGGATTGAGACTCAGGTTCTGCTCCTTGGCCATCCGCACCGAAACCGGGGCAAAATCCTGCAGGAAGGTGGAGCAGCAGAAGGGCCGCCCGC
>CALGOE010000130.1 GCA_937958145.1 uncultured Desulfobacca sp. | reverse complement strand
TTCCAGGCGCTGCAGGGCTTCTTCAATGGCCACCAACTCCTGGCGCTTGGGTTCGATAAGAGAAAACTGGAGCTCCTCCAGGAGATTCACCTGGGCCTGATCCTCCTCATCCCGAGCTGTAGCCAACAGATCCTGATAGCTCTCCCCCAAACCGGTTTTGATCTGACCCTTGACCTCCCGCCAGAGTTTGCGTTTGCGTTCCAATAATTTTTCCCGTAGTTGGGACATTTTTTCAGCGTCCATGAGCGCCATAAGAGGATCCCTCCCTAGAATAGGCTTGCTGCGCACCCAAGGCAATCGGACCGAGGCCGTTATTCCAAAAAATCCTCCAGCGTTGCCTTGCGGGTGGGATGTTTCAGTCGTTTGAGGGCCTTTTTTTCAATCTGCCGGATCCGCTCCCGGGAGACTTTAAACTCCCGTCCGATCTCCTCCAGGGTATGTTCCACTTCGGCACCGATGCCGAAGCGCATCTTCATAATCTTTTCTTCCCGGGGAGTCAGGGTGGACAGGATGGCATCGGTCTTTTCCGACAGTTCTGAACTGATGATGGACTCAAAGGGAGAGATGGCCGCATCATTGCGGATAAAATCCCCCAAACGGTCGCCTTCGTCCCCCACGGGCGTCTCCAAAGAGATGGGTTCGTCTGAGAGGTTGGTCACCACCAGAATTTTATCTTCCGGGACCCCGGAGCGCTCGGCAATCTCCTTGAGCAGCGGTTCCCGCCCCAGTTCCTTCAACAGATCGTAGAAGGCCCGATAACAGCGGTTGCGAATTTCCTGTAAATGCACCGGGATGCGGATGGTCCGGGTCTTGTCATAGATCGCCCGGGTGATCGTCTGCCGAATCCACCACGAGGCAAAGGTGCTTAAACGATAACCGGTCGTATAGTCGTATCGGGTCACCGCCTTCATCAACCCCAGGTTGCCCTCTTGAATAAGATCGGAGAAACTCAGGCCCCGATGCAGGTATTTCTTGGCGATACTGACCACCAGACGCAGGTTGGCCTTGATCATTTCGTCCCGGGCTTTAATAACCTCATTTTCTTTGACCTTGATTCTTTTCAGCAGGTCTTTGATTTCTTCCGCCTGGGGATATTTCCGGGCCACTTCCTGCAGGGTGCGGTTGATAAAACGGAAGAGCTTTTCCTTGGCCTGAGCGGTCTTTTCCTCGGTGCGGAACCACTCCTGCACTTTTTCTTTGAGATAACGGATTTCATCGAGATCGGATTCGACGACGCTGACCATCTTTAAAATGGCTTCCTGGCCGTTTTTGATGGTCCGTCCCAATTCCTTCTCTGCTTCGGGGGTGAGGACCGAGTAGCGGAGCATCTCCCGGAAATAAGCGGCGACAATGCCTTCCTGTTCCGGGACTTCCTCCGTATCGAAAACCTCTTCGCTTTCCACCTCTCCCGGCTCTTCGGCCAGCTCCATGCCGGTGTAAGAAACCTCCTCGAGGCTGTCGACGACCTCAATTTCCTCCTCTTGCAGAGAGTCGAAGACCTCCTTGATCTCGCAGGGATCGATGATGTCGGCCGGGATCAGTTCGTTGAGGTTATCATAGGTCAGATAGCCCCCTTTTTCCTTTCCCAAATGTATAATTTTATCGATATAATCTCTATCCATAGGAGAATCTGGCTAACCTTTAGGCTTGGCTGCAGGAAAATTTAAAAATTGATACTATCATACCCATTAAAAAAGATCAAAAAAAATATCGGCCGGCGCAGGAAGAATTTTTTGCCGGGCCTTCGGCTCCCTGCCGGTGTCGCCCGCCGCGGTTGTCTGTTAATCTATCGGCCTAAATATAGTCCTAAATTAATTCTAGGAAAACGAAAAGTCAAGCACGATTCGGACTTCCCATCCGGCCGGAGGCTGCGCTGCAACTTCCGGGAGCATGATGATTCCCGCTGGCCGGCGGACTTTCTTTGCCCCTCGTTTTCAGGCGCCGATCCGGTGCGGTTGCAGATCACGCCGCCCCCAAGGCGGTTCGGAGAGTTTGTATGCCCCATACCTTGATCGTTCATCTCAAAGAAGGCATGAATGTGCAGCAATATTTTGTGGTGCGGCAGGTGGAGGAACGCCGGACCCAGCACGCCAAGCCCTATCTGAACCTGCAGTTGGCGGACCGCAGCGGCATTATCCGGGCCAAGCTCTGGTCTGAAGCCCTGCGGGAGTATCCCGGACCTTTTCGCCTCGGCGATTATGTCGGTGTGGTCGGATTCGTGCGTGCCTACCAGGGAGAACCGGAGATTACGATCCAAAAAATCTGGACCCTGGAACAGATCAAACAAAAAAAGGAATTGGACAACGAAGAGCCCAAAGACTTTGACCCCAGTCTCCTGCACGCCACCACTCCCTACGATCGGGAGCAGATGTGGCAGGAGTTGCTCGACCTGGCCAGCACCGCCTTGACGCCGCCCTTACGGGACCTGGTGCTGAATCTTTTGCAGGCCAACGAGACGGCCTGGCTGAACCAGCCGGCAGCCCGGCGCAATCATCACGCCTATCTGGGCGGCCTCCTGGAGCATACCTGGCATGTCGCCCGCCTGGCCCACCGCATCGCCGCCCTCTACCCGGACATTCATCAGGAATTGGTGGTGGCCGGCGCCATCCTGCATGATGTGGGCAAGCTCAAAGAATTGGGCCAGCCCCATGCCCCGGATTACACCGTGGCCGGCCAACTTTTGGGCCACATTGTCCTGGGTTGGGACATGATTCGCCAAGAGGCCGCCAACCTGGCCTTTCCCGATGAGAACCTGCTCCTGCAATTGGAGCACATCGTCTTGACCCACCACGGCCAGCAGGAATTTGGCTCACCGGTCCTGCCCAAAACCCGGGAAGCCCTCCTGGTCTACTACGCCGACGACCTGGATGCCAAACTCAAAATCATGGAGCAGCACCTGCAGGCGGATACCTCGGACCGGCAGTTTACCCCCTATCATCGCCTCCTGCAGCGGGAGCTCTATAAGATCGGCCGGGAAACGGAACCGCAGCCTGAGGAAGAAAATTCTTTGGAGGAATAACAGTTTTTTGTGCAGAATAATTTATATTGACAGCCGCCCACTTTACCATTAATTTATGGAAAAAGGGGACATTAGGCCACCTGGCGATATTAGCATACGTAGTACTACCAGATTCTTCGCCATCAAATCGGCGTCCACCTGACGCCGCCGGAGGTTGCAACCGAGGAGTTCCACCGCTAACTTTAACATTTGCAGGAGGAAGCATGTTTAAGAAGATTCTGGTTCCGTTGGATGGCTCTGAGCTGGCGGCAAAAATCCTGCCAAAAGTTGAAGAATTGGCTAAACTCTGTGACGCCCAAGTCACCCTGGTCTCGGTGATTGCGGAAGCCACGGATGTGGCGGGTATTCCCAGCCCCGAGGTATTTAAGGAGGCCGCCCGTCATGAGCTTAAGGCCTGCCAGACGTATCTGGGCAACGCTGCCAAAGAATTACAGGGCAAGGGCCTCAAGGTCGATACGGCCTGTCTGGAGGGAGTGGCGGCCCGGGAAATTGTCAGGTATGCAAACGACAATAGTTATGATCTCATAGCCTTGGCCACCCACGGTCGGGGGGAAGTGGCCTGGGTCATCGGCAGCACTGCCGAAAAAGTCCTCGCCCACGCCACGGTGCCGGTGCTCCTATTCCGGGTCCTGGAGTATAAGCCCCCCGCTTTGAAAGAGGAATTCTTCCTGGGGGCGTAAGAGACCGGTCAAAAAGAAACGTATCAGGGCGAGCCGGGGGGCTCGCCCTTTTTGTGCGGCTCGATCCTTGTCGGTTGCCGCCCCGCTATCTTGCTGTTCCCTCTGCCTCGGCCAGGCCGATGACGGCAATCCTGGCCCGATCGGCCGCCGCCAGCATGGCGGGCCGGTCAAACATGAGGGTTTTCCCGGCCTCCAGGGCCAGCACCCTGGCCTTGACCTCGGCCATGACCGCAATGGTCTCCAGTCCCACCGCCGGCACGTCAAACCGTAAATCCTGGGTGGGTTTGCTGACCTTGACGACCACCGCCTTCTCCCCGGCCAACAAGCCACCCCGGCGAATGGTGGCATCGGTGCCATCGATGGCCTCAACCGCCAACACGGCCTGGCGCCGGACGACAACGCACTGACCGATATCCAATCTACCGATTTCTTTAGCTATTTCCCAGCCGAAGCGGACGTCTTGCATCTCTTCGGCCGAGGGTTGGCGTCGGCTCAGCACACCGCTGGGAGTCAGCAAGTCCGTCAGATAGAGGGTCGGGGAGACGATGGTGATGCCTTCGTGGGCCAGTTCCGCCGCCACTGCCCGGAGGATGCCGTCATCGCCCACGTGGCGCAGCCGGTTGAGGAGCCGCACGGCCCGGAGATCGGGCCGCAGGTGGGTGAAAAGCCGGCCCTTGCTGATGCCGCCGGCCATGACCGCCTGGGTCACGCCAGCCTGTTGAAAGAATTTGATGATCTTCCCCAACTGGCCTACGTACACCCATTGCAAGGCCGCGACCACATCTGCCAGCGCCGGGTCGGTTTCGCCCCGATGGGCGACGGCCACCACCTCCAGACCCTGGGCCCGGGCAACTTGGGCAAAGATCAGGGGAAATTTATTCTTTCCCGCGATGAGGCCGATTTTCTCGGGCTTCAATGGGGGCCAGACCTCTCTCGGAGTGTTCCAAAAATGCCAGCAACGTCCTGATGGCCGGTTCCTCGGGGAAGCGTTCCCGAATCTGGACCATGGCTTCCTTGAGGGTCAAATCGGAGGTAAAGAGGGTTTCAAAGGCGGTTTTCAGGATGTCCAGGGTCGCGGTGCCAAAGCCATGGCGTTTCAGACCCACCAAGTTCAGGCCGACGATCTTGGCCCGATTGCCCACGGCCATGCAAAACGGCGGCACATCCCGGGCCACGGCCGAAGCGCCGCCGATAAAGGCATGGGCCCCGATCCGACAGAACTGATGAATGGCCG
>CALGOE010000129.1 GCA_937958145.1 uncultured Desulfobacca sp. | reverse complement strand
GACAAAAGTGGTATCGGGCTTCGATCCCGAAACGCAACGAGAAAAGTTGACCCCATACTGCCCCGTGCGGAACATTTCACCGGAGTACCCACCCATCCTCATGATCCATGGCACGGAGGACACTGATGTTCCCTACTCGAAGTCGGCCGACATGGCACGAGAGCTCGCCAGGCACAGGGTCCCGCACGAGCTCGTCACCGTTCCGGACGCCGGGCACGGCCTGGCCCGTGCCCTTTCTCTTGGCCGGCTGGCTCATGTGGCTTTTACCCCTGCTTTGGCCCCGTTACTTCTTTCCGCTGGTCTGGCTGGCCTTTATCTTTCTCTTGGAACCGTTCTGCTACCTCTGGGGTGGGCGTTCTTTATGGCTGGAGTGGCGCCAGGGCCAGCGCCGGGAGGTCTATCTGCTGCTGCTGGCCGGCCTGATCTGTGGGGTGTTGTGGGAAGGTTGGAATTTTTGGGCCAAAGCCCAGTGGGTCTATACCCTGCCCTTTTTCCAATTCGGCAAGGTCTTTGCCATGCCAATTTTAGGTTATCTCGGCTTTCCGCCTTTTGCTGTGGCCTGTGCGGTGATGTGGCATTTCCTCGGCGTCTTGCAGGCGCGCTGGCTGACCACGCCCACAGCCCGGCGCCGGTGGCTCACCGGGCAGATGGTCTTTTGGCTGGCCATGTTCGCGGCCCTGGATCGCTGGACAGTTTGGTGGCGGCCATGAAACCACGCCTGGCTTTCCTGTGTCTGGGCAATTCCTGCCGCAGCATTATGGCCGAGGCCATGGCCCGGCATTTTTATGGGGGCGAAGTGGAGGCGGTGTCGGCCGGCTTCAGCCCCCTGGGTTGGGTGGCGCCCGAGACCATCACAGTCCTGACCGAACTTGCCATCCCCACCGCCGGGCTCTCCTCCAAAGGCCTGGCGGCCGTGGACCTGGGGGCTTGTCAGGCCGTGGTTAACTTCACCCACTACGACCTGGGCCAACGCCTGCCGGCGGATTTTCGCGGCCGGATCTTTCGCCGGCGTATCGCCGATCCCTTCGGCCTGGACCTGGACCACTACCGGCGGACCAGGGATGCCATCCAGGAACTGCTGGCCCGGGAATTGTCTTATTGGCTCAGGGACTGATTTTTTTTCGGTTGAGGCAGGGCCAGCGACGGTGACGGCCTGTTCAATCTTCAACCAGGCGCGGCAGAAATTCCCGCCCCTGCTGGCGACCGGCCTGCCAGACGGCCGCAAAGATTGTCTCCGGCTGCACCTTGTCGCTGCGATAGGTCAGGTGGAAGAGATCAGCGGCGGGTTCATAGGTCAGAGAGACGACGCCAGGCATTGCCGTGAGGGCGGCGCGAACTGCGTCCGGACAGCCCATTCAGGTGAAGCCCCCTTGTTGCATCATCCCCTGGACGCGAAAGGTCAAGTGACAAAGGTTAGTGGCCATGGGTCCGCTCCTGGAGACGTTGGCACAGCAATTGGTAGTCTTCGGGAGTATCCATCTCCAGCACCACGCCTTCGTCGCTGACGGGGAGGAGGACCACCTTATCCGGATGACGCTGGATGATCTCCTGCAGGTGCCGCCCCTGATAGGTTTCGGTCAGAAGGGTTTTGGGGAAAAGCGTGGGATGGCCCCGCCGCTCCTGAAAGGTGGGGATAATGATCTTATCGGGCTGCTCCAGTCCGGCCGCCACGATCTGTTTAATGGTTTCTGCCTGCACCAAGGGATGGTCCACCAGGCAGATCAGGGCGGCTTTGCACGGGACCGCCATGGCCTGGAGGCCGATGCGCACCGATTTGACCATCTCGCTGTGCGGCAGGGTATTATAGAGAATTTTTATAGACATATCCTTCAGATGGGCTGCCGCCGGTTCGCTGCCGCCGCCCAGGACGACGATTATCTCACTGACCGAGCCATGCAAGAGGGACGTCAGACAATGGAGGATGGCCGGTTTGTCCTGGAGTGGCAGGAGGGCCTTAGGTTGACCCATCCGGCTGGAGGATCCGGCCGCTAAAAGCAGAGCTGAGATCAGGGGTGGCATACTTCCTCCGCTGCATGATCAGTTGGGCCGCAATACTGACGGCTATCTCCGCCGGACTGACGGCCCCCAGGTCGAGACCCACCGGGCTGATGACCCGGGCCAGGTCAGCCGGCTGCAAGCCCAGGGCCGAGAGTTTCTGAGCCAGGGCGGTTTTTTTCTTCTTACTGCCCAACAGGCCGATATAGACGGCCGGGGTGCGCAAGGCCGCGGCCACCGCCTCCAGGTCATGCTGGTGGCTCCGGGTGGCAATGACGATATAAACCGGTCCAGCTGTCTCCATCTGGTCAAAAGGCTGGCTGAAATCCCGCAGGCGCTGCCAGCGGACCGGACCGAGGGCCGGGGGCAGGTCCACGTCCCGGTCGTCCAGCAAAGTGACCTGGAAACCGATGTTGGCCGCCAGGGGCGCCAGGGCCAGACCCACATGGCCGGCGCCGACGATAAACAATCGAGGCGGGGGCAGGATCGGTTCCAGATACACCCTCACCCGGCCGCCGCACTGCGGCTCCTCGACCGTGGCCAAATCCACCTCCAGCAGGCGCGGCTGCCCGGAGTGCAGAACCTCCGGGGCCGCCTGGAGGACCCGGGCCTCCAAGGCACCTCCGCCCACCGTGCCCACCGTCGTGCCATCGTCGCGCCAGATGAGTTTGGCACCGGTCTTTTGCGGCGTCGAACCCTGGGCTGCCACGATGATGGCCAGGACGGCAGCCCGGCCCTGGGCCTCACAATCGGCCAGGGCAGCAAAGATTGACGGGGGCACAGGCAGGGTCATGGCGGGCACCGCTTCCGGTCGGGCCTCGGCTCCTTGAGGCCGCCAAGTTCTTCCTTCAGATCTATAGCCAAAATATTAATATAATAAAATCTTAGTTCTGAGGCAATCGAAAGACGCCGGTTCAGTCGCTTATAGTCGTTATCAAAAGTTTTTTATCGTAGGGGCCGTTCGCGAACGGCCCCTACAGTCAGGGCACAAGAAATTATTTTTGAGAATTGCTATAATTTCTCTATGATCAGCAGCCGACGCCGGTCGCCGCTGAGGGGCAGGCGATACTCCTCCTGCCTGGGCGGCCGGCAGTGATAGCGCCCGGCCAGGGCCGCAGCCTGTTGCCGGTGGACGGCAGTCTGACGCGGTCCCTGCATGGCCAGCAGGCGGCCGCCAGGTTTGACCAACGGCGCCGCCACGTTGAGGTATTGTTCCAGAGTCAGCGTTGCCCGGGTTATGACCCCCTGAAACACCGGTCCCCATTGGCAAGCCAAGGTGTGCGTCAGATGGAGCTGACGTATGGTCACCCCGCCAAGTCCCAAGTGAGCGACCAGGTAGTGGAGAAACGCCGTTTTCTTGCCGCTGGCCTCGATCAGCGTCAATTCCAGGGGCGGCAGCAGCAGCTTTAACGGGAGTCCGGGAAAGCCGGCGCCGGTGCCGATGTCCGCCAGGTTGGCCAGGTCCTGGACCCAGGGCCACACCGCCAGGGAATCCAGGAAATGCTTGACCACCACCTCCGGCAGCGTCCGCAGACCGGTGAGATTCACGCGGGCATTCCATTTCAGCAGCTCTTGCCCGTAGAAAAGGAATCGGTCCAGGACGTCGGGAGCAAGGTGCAGGCCCAGGGCCGCGGCTCCCTCCCGGAGAAGGCTGATCGGCTCAGCAGCTGGGGCGAGCGTCATGCCGGATCCTCTACCCACCTGGTGGGGCTCAGGGCCACGGCCGGTTAGGACCCCACCTGGGGTTTCCCCAAGGATTCCCGCAGCAACAAACGGGTGAAACCCCCCTCTTCCTCTGCGTGTCTGATGCGCTCCCGATCCCGGATCAGGCTCTCCTGCAGGGTGCGCAGCCGTTTCAGCATCAGCCACAGAGTGCGTTGGTAGGGATTACCCGGGGCTTCCGGCTGCTGGGCGATGTTCTTGAGATAGGGCTGGCCGGCGATGAGCTGCAGGAGGGCATGGCATTTGGCGAAGATATCGTCGTAATAATGGAGGATTTCATCGTAATTCTCCTCCACGAATTCCAGCGCCAGGGCCAGATAGCGTTCGGTGGTCAGACGTCGGTTGTAGGGCGGCCGTCGGCGCAGCAAGCGCTCCAACTGCTGCACCTCATGCAACTGTTGCAGATAGGCGATCTTGGCCAACACCTCCCGGTGCAGATCGGCATATTTGCGAAAATAGACCTTATATTCAGGATTAAGAATATAATCGTTGAGGATTTTTTTCAGCTCGGCAAAAAATTCCTTGCTGTAGCTGGTGAAACGCCGCTGATTCTTGCTCAGCCAGGCGTAGAGGAATTTCAGCCGGTCGTCGTGCGTTTTGGTGGAGGTAATCTGCCCTTCCTGGCGATAGGAGATGCGGCCGACATGCTCCCCCCGGATAATGTCGTTCAGGGTGACGATGAAGCTCTTGGTGTCCTTGAGAATATTAAAGGAGGCCCGTTCGCCGTGGATGGGATGGATGATCTCCTGTTTGACCACGGACAGGGCCCGGTCCTCCTGGACATTATGGCGATGATAGCGGTGCTGCATGTAGGTTACCTTGACGATCACCACCCGCCGCGCCGCGTCCACATAAAAACCGTTGTCGGTCAGATACCCGTGCATTTCCTTCAGATCGGCCGGCACCGCCACCAGGGCCGCCTTTTCCACCACCGGAAAAGCCTTCTGGTCAAAGCCGTTCAGGCTGGTAATCACCCGATCCGAGGCCCCCAGGACCTTGATGAGGTAAGAATCCTTCAGACGGCTGAGTTTGCGGGCAAACAGGGCCGAGGAGGTGCGTCGTTCCGAGGAAATGGGGAAGCCGTAGAGCTCCATGAGAAACTGGTAGACAAAGGTACGGTGCCGTTCATAGGCGGCGTCATCCTGTTCCCGAAACTTCCCCAGGCGCCGGCCGAAATGCTTTAATTCGGTGTCCAGGTCCGACGGGAAGGAAGCATAGCAGCCCAGCAGGCGGAACTCGTCCTGGGCGTCCCTGGCGATCACATGGGCCCGGTCCATGTGAAAAATGAAGGCCAGGAGGTCTTCATAGCAGCTCAGACTGGTCAGATCCTGCTGCAAAAATTTTTCTTTGAAGGCGGCGCGCAGCTCCTTGCTGAGGTGGGGGAGAAATTTCTCGGCGTTCTCCTTGAGAATCCGCTCCCGGGCGGTCAGACGCCGGTATTTACTGAGGGCTCTCTCCGGCGCCGCTTCCCCCAAACTATGGAGCAGGTCAAATTGAAAGACCTCCCGCTGATACTGCAGGGGCCGGTTAAAGGCCACCATGCTGAAGCTGGGCAGTTGATATTCGGCATAGTTGATTTCAAAAGACGGGAGGAGTTCGCGGGGTTCGATCAGGGGGTAGTCGGCGTTGTAGGCCTCCAGGAGGCCTTTTTTAATATGAATGTATTCCAGAAACTCCTTCAGGGTCTGGCGATCCTGGATGGTGCGCTCACCGCCCCGGATAGCCGCCAGGGTGGCGTTGTTGGCTAAGCGGACTTCTGAGAAAAACGCCCCCTGACTCATGGGCTTAACCGCTGAGAAATTTTACTTTGACCTGCCGGCGCCGGGGACCGTCGTATTCGCAGAAAAAGATCCCCTGCCAGGTCCCCAGAACCAAACGGCCGGAATCGATGAGAACGGTGGCGGTGCTGCCCGTCAGGCTGGCCTTGATGTGGGCCGGCGAATTCCCCTCCCCATGGCGGTAGGGGGCATCGCTCCGGATCAGGGTGTTGAGCACCATGAGGATGTCCTGCCGCACGCTGGGATCGGCGTTTTCGTTGATGGTGATGCCGGCGGTGGTATGGGGCACGTAGATAAAAACCACGCCGTCCATGGGACCGTGGCGGCTGACCAGGTCCTGTATTTTGCCGGTAATATCAATGAATTCTGTCTGTTGTGCCGTCCTGATTTCCAGGCTGTGCAACATACCTCTCTCCAGGCAGTGGGGAGTGATGGTTCACTTCTAAAAATCCGTAATAATCCGCCCTGCCGGCGGCGGTTCCTCCTCTGCGGCCGGGAGCGAGCGGCGCAGCATCTCGACGGGCACCATGAACAGGCCGACCAGGAAGGGGTTTTCCTTTTCCAGGATGCTGCGCTCCCGGGCCAGGTCCTCCCCCGCGGCCTGGGCCAATCTGGCCAGATAGGGCCGGTCGGTCCGGTCCAGATAGTAGGCCATGTGCAGGAGGCGGTCGCTGAGGCGTCGGCGCTGCTCGGGAGGGAACAGTTCCTGCAGGGCCGTGGTCATGATGTCATCATAGCGGGCCTGCTGCTGCTCTTCGGTGAGGTGCAGGGGGCTGTTTTGCACCGCGGCCAATTTTTCCAGGAGGGGCTGGATATCTTCCGGCTCCAGCGGCCAGTTCAGGAAATCCTCCTCAAAAAGGAGTTCAACGCAGCTATCCAGGGATATCCCGGCTGGGTCCAGGGGGGGCAACAGGCTTTGGATGGCCGGCGGCGTCGCATGTTCCAGACGGTGCTGTAAGGTCGGCCGCACCTGGCGATACAACACAGCGGCCTCGGCCGTGGACTCAGGGTCGATCTGGAAACATGCTTCCAGCACCCCCAAGGCATAGGCCGGATCCACCGGAGCCAGTTTCCCGGGTAATTCCGAGCGGATATGGTTCAGGTAAAGTTTGACTTCTTTATTGCTCATGGGCACCGCATAGGCATCTTTGAGCCCTTCCACGTCGTTGGCCAACACGACGAAGAGATTAAAGGACTGCCCCAGGCCGGGGAGGTGAAAAATGATCATGCGGCTGCCGTTGCCCTCAATCCGGCTGACAAAGGCCTTGACCTGCGTCGGCTCCTGGACGGGGCTGATAATGGGAGTGCCGGGGGCCTTGACCAGTTCCGGGGAGATCTCGATCCCCTGGACTTTCAATTGATGCCAGGCCTTTTTCAGGGCTTTCTGGATCGCTTTCTCCGGTCTGGCGCCGAAACGGCTCGCCAAGACAGCCGGCAGGAGGGGGTGGGGCAGACGGGCCAGGGCCTCGATGAGAATCGCCTCTGCGTCGGGCTTCAGGCCCGGGGCGGTGGCCAGTACGGCCAGGACGCGGTCCACCGTGGCATTTTCCTGCTGCAAGGCCTCGTGCACCTGAGCCAGCCGCGGTGTCAGTTCATCCCGGACAGCGGCCGGCAGACCGGCCAGGTATTTGGCCAAAGGCCGGGGCAAAGAATCCTGGTTCATGGTTCAACCTTTGTTTTTGGGACCGGGTTCGATGACCACTTCATCGACCCGGCCCATTTCCTGGAGATAGACATTAACCCGCTGGGTCCCCTGCAGGGTCACCGTCTGGCCGATATAATCGGGGCAGATGGGCAGCTCCCGGCCGCCCCGGTCCACCAGGACAGCCAACTCAATGCGCCGGGGCCGGCCGAAATCCGTCAAGGCATCCAGAGCGGCCCGGACGGTACGGCCGGTGAAAAGCACATCGTCCACCAAAACCACATCAATGTCGTCCAGGGAGAAATCCAGCTCTGTTTTGCCCACCTGGGGTTTGTGGCTGATACGGGTCCAATCATCCCGGTACAAGGTAATATCCAGGATGCCGACGGGTACCGCCACACCGGTGCGGGCCTGAATCTGCTGGCCCAGGCGTTGGGCCAGGAAGGCGCCGCCGGT
>CALGOE010000128.1 GCA_937958145.1 uncultured Desulfobacca sp. | reverse complement strand
GAGGCCGGTTTTAACTTCCAAGGTGACGGCAACCTCCTGCGCCTGGGTCTCCAGGCCTATGCCCTGGGTATTGCTTGGGAGTTTGACCCTTACTTCGGTCTCTCTCTCTCCCGGGTTGATCCGCTGCCCCACCAGCTTGAGGCGGTCTACGATTATCTTCTGAAACTGGCCCGGGTCCGCTTCCTTTTAGCCGATGACGCCGGGGCCGGCAAGACCATCATGGCCGGACTCCTGATCCGGGAACTCCAGCTGCGGGGGCTGGCCGAGCGGATTCTCATCGTCTGTCCCGCCAACCTCTCTTTTCAATGGCAGCGGGAACTGAAAGAAAAATTTGACGAAAAATTCCTAGTTCTCAAAGGCAGCGATATCAAGGATCAATTCGGCGTTAACCAGTGGCTGGAGCAGAAAAAGGTCATCACTTCCCTTGACCTTGCCAAGAGAACTGAGATCTTGCCTGGGCTGAAACAGGTTCATTGGGAGCTGGTCATTGTTGACGAGGCCCATCGTATGTCCTGGACTCCACCAGCCCGCAAGACCGCCCGCTATGCCCTCGGTGAACTCCTGCGGGATACCTCAGACCATCTTCTGATGCTGACGGCCACCCCCCACAAGGGGGACCCTGACAATTTTTCTCTCTTCTTGCAGCTGCTCGACAGGGATGCCTATGCAGACGTCCGCTCCATCCGGGAGGCCATGGACCGCCGCCGCGCCCCCTTTTACCTGCGCCGCACCAAGGAGGCCATGGTCTACTTTCCGGAACGGCGGCCTGACGGCACCTGGGCGGCCGAGAGAATTTTTACCAAGCGCATCCCCAACACCGTTGATTTTCAGATAGATGGACCTGAATTCGATCTTTACCGGAAGGTTACCCGGTTTGTCAAACGTCAAAGTGCCAAGGCTGCCGCCCAGGGTGACGACCCCCGGGCCCGAGCCGTCGGCTTTTTGATGTCCCTCTACCAGCGCCGACTGGCTTCCAGCACCTACGCCATGCGCCACAGCCTGGAAAATCGCGCCCGCCGACTGGAGGAAGGGCTAAAAAAAGCTCAGGAACGCGCCCGCTTGGCCCCACCCGACCTGCCTGATCCGGAAGAGCTGGAAGAAATGGAGGAGGTTGAACGGGAAAGACTGGAAGAAATCCTGGAGGCCGTCACCTTGGCCGCCAATGCTGACCAAGTATGGGAAGAAATCGCCGAGCTGCGCCAGTTAGCCCAACAGGCTCAGGCCGTGGAAGCCTCTAATGTGGAGGCCAAGCTGGCGAAGCTCAAAGACCTCCTTTATCGTGAGGGTTTCTTTGACCATCCGGAGCAGCGTCTTCTTCTGTTTACCGAGTTTAAGGACACGCTTGACTACCTCGTGGGGAAACTGAAGTCATGGGGATTCAGTGTAGGCTGTATCCATGGGGGCATGAAACCCGGCTCCCGGGATGAACCCGGCACCCGTCTGTATGCAGAACAGCAATTTCGGGAAGGCGCCATTCAGATCCTGGTGGCCACCGAGGCCGCGGGGGAAGGTATCAATCTGCAGGTATGCCATATTCTTTTCAACTACGACATCCCCTGGAACCCCAATCGCCTGGAACAACGTATGGGCCGCATCCACCGCTACGGCCAGCGCCGCGACTGTCTTATTTTCAATTTCGTGGCCACCAATACCATTGAGGGCAGGGTCCTGCAACGGCTTTTGGAGAAGCTCCAGGAAATCCGGAATGCCCTGGACGATGATGCCGTCTTCAATGTGGTGGGCGAAGTCCTGCCCGCAGCCCATATAGAGCGGGTCCTGCGCGATTATTACGCCGGCAAGCTGGGCGACGCTGATCTTGAAGAGCGGTTGCTGGAACATGTCGATGAGGGGCGCTTCCGGGCCATCTGTCAAACCGCCTTGGAGGGGCTGGCCTCCAAGCAACTTAATCTGGAAATGCTCATTGAGCGCCGGGCCCGATCCCAGGAGCGCCGCGTCGTGCCCGAGACTATCGCCCGCTTCCTGCGGGACGCGGCGGCATATGTCCCCCTCAACCTCAAGTTCGTGGAAAACCTCTCCCACACATTCGAGCCCGCCCGAACGCCTGCGGCCCTGAAGCGGCATGAGCGGGACCCGGACTGGAAGCTTCCTCCCCTGGCGGTCAAATATCCGCGCTGTTCCACCGACCGCGCTACCGCCGAAAAGAACAATCTCGAGTGGGTCACTCCCGGCCATCCCCTCTTCGAGGCCATCCGCCGACACACTCTTGCCAAGGGCACCCAGGCCTGCAGCCAGGGCGCTTGCTTCTATTCCCTGCAACATGAGGCGCCGGCACGGCTGGACTTTTTCCGGGCCCGGGTAGTGGACGGTCTTGGCCACGTGGTGCATGAACGGCTCTTTGCCGTGGAACTGGCTGGCGATGCCGATCCCTGTCTGCGGGAACCGAACCTGCTGGGAAATTTTACACCGGCTGAGCCGCCCGCCGAACTTCCGGCCATTGCTTTTGAACCTGAGCCTTTGACCTGGCTCCATCAGAATGCCCTCCAGGCCTTTCTCGAGGAAACCCGCTCGGAACGCCTGTCTGAAATAGAACGCATCGCAGCTCACGTGGAGCTGTCTCTCACCGAACTGCTCCAGCGGGCCGACGAGGAAATCGGCAAGGCCAATGAAGATAAGGAGAAGGGTATCGCCGGGGCGGACGGGCGGCTAGCCCAGGCCGAAAACCGGCACGACGAACTTTTGGCCCGCCGGGAGCGGCGCCGCCAGGAACTGGAGCGCCAGCGCTCCCTCTCTCTCCAGGCGGTGGAACGGCTGGCCAGTGTTCTGATCCTGCCCCACCCGGAACGCGAAGCCCCGGAGGTCAGGCGTCTGCAGCCCAACCCTGAGACTGAGGTCATCGCCATGCAGGTAGTGATGGCGTACGAACAGGCTCAGGGTCGGCAGGTCTACGACGTCCATGAGAAGAACCTGGGGTATGACATCACCAGCCTGGACCTCAACTCCGGGGAGCTCAGGCTTATCGAGGTCAAGGGCTTGGGGGAGGCCACCGGCACCATCCTGCTCACGCCCAACGAGCGCCGGGTCGCCGAGGACCGCCGCGACTGCTATTGGC
>CALGOE010000127.1 GCA_937958145.1 uncultured Desulfobacca sp. | reverse complement strand
TGGCCAAGGAAACCGTCCAGAACATCCTCATCTGCCGCTTTGCCAATACCATTTTTGAGCCCCTGTGGAACCGTAATTTCATCGACCGGATCGGTATCATTGCCGCAGAAAAGATCGGCGTCGAACACCGGGCCGGTTTTTATGAACAGACCGGGGTGCTCCGGGACATGTTCCAGAACCATATGATGCAGCTCCTGGCCCTGATCGCCATGGAACCCCCGGCCCGCTTTGCGGCCGAGCAGGTCCGGGATGAAAAAGTCAAGAGCTTCCGCTCCCTGAAACCCTTGGATCCCACCCGATTGACCGAAAGTCTGGTCCTGGGCCAGTATAGCCCGGGAATCATCGACGGCGCGGCCGTGCCCGGCTACCTTCAGGAACCGGGAGTCAGCCCCACTTCCCCCACTCCCACTTTTGCGGTTATGCGGGTCTTCATCGATAACTGGCGCTGGCGCGGGGTCCCCTTCTACCTGGCCTCCGGCAAACGCCTGCCCCAGAAGCTCACCCAGCTGATCATCCACTTTAAAGAAGTCCCCCATTCCCTCTTTGCCGACATCGAGTTGGGGGCCATCACCTCCAATCGGCTTATCCTCGGCATCCAACCCGAGGAGAAAATCACCCTTACCTTTCAGACCAAAAACCCAGGGGCCACCGTCTGCCTCCGGGAAGTCACCATGGATTTTCACTATTATCATAACTATCAGGGGCCCGTCATGGACGCCTATGAAAAGTCTCTCATCGACGTTATGCAGGGGGATCAGATGCTCTTCTGGCGCCAGGACGGCGTCGAAGTCTGCTGGTCCTTTTTCAGCCCGGTGATCGAGGCCTGTGAAGATTGCGCGGTCCGGGCCGGCTTCCTCCAACCTTATCCCGCCGGCACCTGGGGTCCACCGGCAGCCCAGGCCATGATGCGCCTGCTGGCTGGGTTGGAGCAGCCCGGACCTGGAAATCATTCTTGAGCATATTACCGTCAAAGCGATGAAATTTCTCCCCTCACAACTGCTGTATTTCCTGCAAAGCAAGGAGACCACCAAAAAAATCAGTGCGCTCGGGAAGTTCATCCTTTTCCTGAGCTTCCTGATCGTGGTGTACAGCATCCTCTTCCACTTCCTCATGGAATATGAGGATCGCCACCACTCCTGGCTGACCGGGGTGTATTGGACGCTGACAGTCATGTCCACGTTGGGGTTTGGCGACATCACCTTTCACAGTGATCTGGGTCGACTCTTTTCCATTATTGTCCTGCTCTCTGGCATCGTTCTGCTATTGATCATGCTGCCTTTTACCTTCATTACCTTTTTTTATGCTCCCTGGCTGGAGGCCCAGTCCCGGTTTCGGGCTCCCCGGGAACTTCCCGAGGATACGGCAGGACATATCATCTTCACCAACTTCGATCCCATCACCATCAGCCTGGTGGAACGCTTCCGCCAGTATCAGCGGCTCTGTGTTATCCTCACTCCCGATATTCAACAGGCCTTGGCATTGATTGATCAGGGCTACCAGGTAGTCGTGGGGGAACTGGATGATGCCGAGGTCTATCGGCGTCTCCGGGTTGAACGGGCCGCACTGGTCGTGGCCAACAATGATGACATGAAAAATACCAACATCTCCTTTACCATTCGGGAGATCACCTCCGAGACCCCCATCGTCACCAACGCCGATCAGGCCGAATCGGTGGATATCCTGCAATTAGCCGGCAGCACCCACGTCTATCAATTCATGCAAATGCTGGGTCAGACCCTGGCCCGCCGGGCCCTGGGGGTAAGTCCCCGGGCCAATATTATCGGTCATTTTCATGAACTCCTCATTGCTGAAGCTGCGGCCATGCGGACGCCATTGGCTGGGAAAACCTTGTTGGAAAGCGGTATCCGGCAGGCTACCGGCGTCAATGTGGTGGGACTGTGGGAACGGGGCCGGTTTGAAAGGCCTTTTCCGGACCGCCTGATCACCCCGACGACGGTCCTGATCCTGGCCGGCACAGCCGATCAGCTTGCCGCCTATGATCAGTTCATGCAACACGTGGGCGAGTTAACCGCCCCCATTATTATCCTCGGCGGCGGTCGGGTCGGCCGGGCCGCCGCCGCCGCTCTCCAGACCAAAGGACTCGCCTGCCGCATTGTGGAGATCAATCCTGAGCTGATTGAGACGGATTTTGATTATATTCAAGGCAATGCGGCCGATCTGAATACCCTGCTGCGGGCCGGTATCCATAAAACCCCTTCCGTATTCATTACCACCCACTCCGATGATTTAAACATTTACCTCACCATCTATTGCCGTCGTCTGCGCGCCGATGTGCAAATCATCAGCCGTGCCACTATGGATAGGAATATCAGCATCTTATATACCGCCGGGGCGAACTTGGTGATGTCTGCAGCCTCCCTGGCCGCCAATACGATTTTTAATCTGGTCATCAGCAATAAAGTCCTGATGGTCAGCGAAGGGCTCAATATCTTCCGGGTCAAGACGCACCCTTCCCTGGTGGGAAAAACACTCCGGGAAAGTCATATCCGGGAAAATACCGGCTGCACTCTTATTGCCCGGCAAGTCGGGGCTGAATTGATTCTCGGCCCTGACCCCGACCAAATTCTGGGCGCCGCAGACGAGTTAATCCTCATCGGCACCGCTGACGCCGAAAAATCCTTCATGAGCCGCTACCCCGAGGTCGGTTAGCCCCTCCGACCACGGCGATGGCCCTCACAGGGTATAGGCCAAAGAATTCCCTCGGTCCACGGCAGGAAGAAAATCCCCGGTTTTTTGGCCTGTGGCGCCGCCAAAACCCCCAAGGGGGCTGGGGTTGCGGCGGTGTGGGCCCTGTTGTCAGAATCCGCGGCGGTCAATAATCCAGCCAGCGGGGCAGCGCCAGGGTAACCTCGGTCCCGGCACCGGGATGAGTCCTCAGCCGGACAGTACCCTGATGGTCAGAGATAATTCGGTGCACGGTGGTCAGCCCCATCCCCGTGCCCTGGGGTTTGGTGGAAAAAAAAGGGTCAAAGATATAAGGCTGATCCGCCGCATCAATGCCAACCCCGCTGTCTTTGATCGTCAGCTCCACCTGGGTGGGCGTGGCGTGCACCGTCACCGCCACTACCCCGCCCCCTGGCATCGCCTCCCGGGCGTTGTCCAAAACCTGGTGCAGGGCAAGGCGCATGAGCCCTGCATCCACCAACACCGGCGGCAGGTCGGGATCAATCTGACTCTCCAGCCGGATGCCCTCGGACGCCACCGTCGGAGCGTATTCCTCCAGGATCTGCGCCACGAAGGCTCCCAAGGCCAGCGGCTGCCGGCGGGGTTCCGGCAAACGGGCAAACTGCTCGATCTCTTTGACCATGCGGCTCAGTTTGTCCAATTCCGCCAGAATGAGGCCGCAGATCTCCTGGACCTTATCCTGCTCCGGGGCCAGCTTTTGCAAGCGATGGGTGAAACCGCCGATGATCAGCACCGGATTGCGGACTTCATGCGCCACTCCCTGGGCAATTTTGCCCAAGGCCGCCAGCCGCTCGGCCCGGATGAGCTTCTTTTCGGCAATCTTCAGCTCTTCCTGGGTCACGGTGAGCTTGTCGTTGAGCCGCTGGTAAAGCCTGGCGTTCTCCAGGGCAATGCCGATCTGATTCCCCAGGATGGTCAACAGTTCCAAATCGCTGTCCGTGAATTCGCCCCCATCCCTCTTGTTGAGCAACTCCAGCACCCCCATCAATTGATCCCTGGCCTTCAACGGCACGCACAGAATGGACCTGGTCTGGAAGCCGGATCGGGCGTCAAAGACCTGGTAAAATCGCGGGTCATGCCCTGGGTCATTGCAGATCAGGGGCTTTTCCGTCTGGGCCACCCAACCGGCGATACCGGCGCCGATTTGCAGCCGCAGGCCTTTGATCTGCCCTGCCCTGGCGCCCCGGGCCAGCCGGAAGAATAATTCGCCTGCGGCCCGGTCAACTTCAAAAATAGAACTGACTTCGGCCCGCAGAAACTCCTCCACACAATCCAGGGCGTTTTCCAGAACTTCATCAATATTCAGGGAGGAATTGATCAAGGTGGACAGTTTGACCAACAGTGACATCTCATGGCGATACGAGGGGGAAGACAGTTCCATACAATGGGAGCTCCGGGGTTGAAAAACATCCTGGTCTGGCGTAAGGAGAAATTCTTCTGCCGGCCTGTTGTCAACGGCAAAAGCCGGCGTAGGTTTGGGCGGGCTGCCGGGGAGGGACCAGGGGAAGTCAGCCCCCTGCTCCCTCCCCTCCCAACGTTTTTGGCATGGCAGGAATTGTCATTGCAATGACTTGGCGACGATCTCATAGGCCTGGGCCAGAGCCGTCGGCAATTTTTCTTTTTCCGGCCCCCCGGCCTGGGCCATATCGGCCCGGCCGCCGCCTTTGCCCCCGACGAGGGCGGCCAATTCCCCCACGATTTTGCCGGCATGCAGGCGGTCCGTCAGATCCTTGGTAACCACGGTAATGAGCATGGCCTTGTCGCCTTTGCCGCTGCCCAGGACGATGACCCCGCTCTTCAGGCGGTCTTTGAGTTTGTCGGCAAAGTCCCGCAGGCCCTTGGGGTCGGTGACGTCCACCTCCAGGGCCAGGACCTGGATGCCGTCAACGCTCCGGACCTGATCCAACAGATCGCCGGAGCGGGCTGCGGCCAACTGCCCCTGGAGGGCCTCCACCTGTTTTTCCAGCTCTTTCTGGCGTTGCAGGAGCTTTTCCAGTCTGCTCAGCACTTCACCCCGGCCGGCTTTCAACCGCTGCGCCACGGCCTGGAGTTCCTGACTTTCCTCCTGAATATAGGCCAAAGCCGCCGGCCCACAGACCGCTTCGATGCGCCGGATGCCCGCCGCCACACTGGATTCCGCAATAATGCGGCAGAGGCCGATGTCGCCGGTACGGGAAACGTGGGAACCACCGCAGAGCTCCACGCTGACGCCCGGCACCGCCACCATCCTTACTTCCTCGCCGTATTTCTCATCAAAGAGGGCCATGGCCCCGGCCTCCAGGGCCTGTTGCAGGGGCACGTGACGCACCTCCACCGGCAGGTTCGCCAGAATATCCTCCATGATATCCGCTTCCAATTGGGCCAGCTCGGCGCTGCTCAAACCGGCAAAATGGCTGTAATCAAAACGGAAGCGATCCGGGGCCACCAAAGAACCCGCCTGTTTGACGTGTTCGCCCACCCGCTGGCGCAGCGCCGCATGCAGCAGATGGGTGGCCGTGTGATGGCAGGCGATGCGCCGCCGCCGCTCGACGTCAATGGCCAGCCGCACCGTCTGGCCCACCCGGACCTGACCCTGCATCACCTTGCCTTTGTGAAGAATAACGTCGTTGGCCAGCTTTTGCACATCCTCAACCAGGAGGAGCAATCCTGGCGCCGTCATCGTCCCGGTATCGGCCACCTGGCCGCCGGCTTCCGCGTAAAAAGGCGTGGTCTCGACTACGATCTCCACCTCGTCGCCGGCGGCAGCCTCACTGACGGCCCGGTCCCCCTGCATGATGGCCAGGACCGGTGCCTCCGCCTCAAAACGATCATACCCCACAAAGGTTGTCGCCGCCAGATGCTGCAAAGCCTGATAAACCGGCGGCAGCTCCCCGGGCAGCCCGCCCTTCCAGGATTGCCGGGAGCTCTCCCGCTGCCGGGCCATGTGCGCCTCGAACCCCGCCACATCCAGCTCCAAAGACTGTTCCTGCAGGACGTCGGTAATGAGATCCAGGGGGAAGCCGTAGGTATCATAGAGCTTAAAAGCCACCGCCCCGGGCAGGACCCGCTCTCCTTTGGCCTGCAATGCCGCCAGTTCGTCGCTGAGGATCTTCAGCCCGTGGTCCAGGGTCTCGGCAAACCTCTCTTCTTCATTGCGGACCACCTGATCAATAAAAGATTTGGCTGCGTTCAGTTCCGGATAGACCTCACCCATGAGTTCGATGACCCGGTGCCCCACCGGCGCCAAAAAAGGCTTCTGAAAGCCCAGGAGACGGCCGAACCGGACCGCCCGCCGCAGGATGCGGCGCAAAACATAGCCCCGGCCCTCGTTGCTGGGCAAGACGCCGTCGGCAATGAGAAAAGTTATGGCCCGGCTGTGATCGGCAATGACCTTGAAGGCCACATCCAAGGTCCGGTCCTGGCCATAGGCCATTCCGGCCATCTCCTCGGTGCGGGCGATGATGGGGCGGATCAGATCGGTATCAAAATTGCTCTTCACCCCTTGAATGACCGCGGCCAGGCGCTCCAGTCCCATGCCCGTATCAATGCTGGGTTTGGGCAACGGATGCAAATTCCCCTGTTCATCCCGGTTGAACTGCATGAAGACCAGATTCCAGATCTCCAGATAACGATCGCAATCGCATTGGCCGATGCCGCAGTTCGGCCCGCAGGCCCGCTCTTCCCCCTGATCAATGATGATTTCGGAGCACGGGCCGCAGGGCCCCGTATCACCCATGGCCCAGAAATTGTCTTTTTCTCCCAACCCGACGATGCGCTCCCGGGGAATATGGATCAGATCGTGCCAGAGGTCCGCAGCCTCGGCATCATCATAATAGACCGTGGCCCAGAGGCGGTCTGCCGGCAAATGATAATGCGCGGTGAGAAGCTCCCACGCCATCTCAATGGCCCCAGCCTTGAAATAATCGCCAAAGGAAAAATTCCCCAGCATTTCAAAGAAGGTGTGGTGCCGGGCCGTCTTGCCCACATTCTCCAGATCGTTGTGTTTGCCGCCGGCCCGGACGCATTTCTGGGCCGTGGCCGCCCGGGTATAGGGGCGACTCTCTTCGCCGAGAAAGACCCGTTTGAACTGCACCATGCCGGCGTTGGTAAAGAGCAGCGTGGGGTCGTGGGCCGGGACCAACGACGAGCTGGCTACCCGCGTATGGCCCTTGCTTTCAAAGTAGGCTAAAAACTTTTCTCTGATGTCCTTACCGGTCATGATCCTTCTCCCGAGGGCTCGCTGGGGGTGGTGACGGCGGCTTGGCCAAGGCCGAAATTGGCCCGCACCTGTTGTTCCAGTTCTGAAAGCAATTCCGGGTGGTCTCGGAGATAGGCCTTGGCATTTTCCCGCCCCTGGGCCAAACGCTCTGCTCCATAACTATACCAGGAACCGCTCTTTTGCACCAGATTGAGATCCACGGCCAGGTCCAAAACATCCCCTTCTTTGGAGATACCCTGACCGAAAATAATATCAAATTCGCACTCCCGGAACGGCGCCGCCAATTTATTCTTCACCACCCGCACTTTTGTCCGGGCCCCGACGATGTCATTGCCGTCTTTCAGGGGCATGCCCTTGCGCACATCCAGGCGCTGGGAGGCATAAAACTTCAGGGCATTGCCGCCCGTGGTGGTCTCGGGGTTGCCGAACATGATGCCGATCTTCATGCGAATCTGATTAATGAAAATTACCGTGGTCTGCGACTTGCTGATGGCCGCCGTGAGCTTCCTCAGGGCTTGGGACATCAAACGGGCCTGGGACCCCATCTGGGCATCCCCCATCTCCCCTTCGATCTCGGACCGGGGCACCAGCGCCGCCACCGAATCCACCACAATGGCGTCCAGGGCATTGGAGCGCACCAGGATTTCAGCAATCTCCAGGGCCTGCTCGCCAGTATCAGGCTGGGAAATGAGCAGATCCTCCGTCTTTACCCCCAACCGCCGGGCATAGTTCAAATCCAAAGCATGCTCCGCATCAATGAACGCGGCCATCCCCCCCAAGCGCTGCGCTTCGGCGACAATGTGCAAGGCCAGGGTCGTCTTGCCGGAAGACTCCGGCCCGAAAATCTCCACCACCCGCCCCCGGGGCACGCCACCGATGCCCAGAGCCAGGTCCAGGGAGATCGAACCCGTGGGGATTACCGCAACATCGGCGGTCTTCTCGTCGGCCCCCAAACGCATAATGGAGCCCCGGCCATACTGCTTTTCTATCTGATTCACCGCCTGCTCCAGGGCCTTGCTTCTGTCACTGCCAGTGGGAGTGGCCATATTTATCCTCATTATGAAATTATTTCCTCGTAATATTTTTCTTTAATTATCAGTTTGCCATTGTTTTCTTTACATTTTTTTTCTAATTTTAATTTGTTCGGTCTGTTTTTATCATTAGGATGTGAAAAATGAGTGATAATTATACGAGCTGATATAGTAAATCCGCTGATTTGATCTTCTAAAAATTTTATTGTTGATAATATCTGTTCGCAGGCTTTTTCAAAATGTTTTCCTTTTAATTCTACAAAAAAGGCATTATTCTCAATGCAATCTAATATCAAAAAATCACACCGTTTCCCTTCCTTTATATAACAAGTGTCAATTTTTATTTTGCAAAATAATTTGCTTTTATTATT
>CALGOE010000126.1 GCA_937958145.1 uncultured Desulfobacca sp. | reverse complement strand
AAGGTTTTTCACCCACTTTTAGGCTTGGGCAAAGGTTTTTCAACATCTTGTTTGAGGCTAATACTTGTTGAAAAATAATATTTCCTAACATAAGCATTCCGGAGGGATTTGCAATTATAGTCGTTCTCAAAAGTTTTTTCTCGTAGGGGCCGTTCGCGAACGGCCCCGACAGGGGAGGGTTAGAGTTGGCAGAGGGCGGCCAATTCCGGGCGGTCCGCCAGGTCCTGGAGTTGGCGCGCCTGCCGGGCCAGTTGGTCGGGAGTCTCAAAACGGAGTTCCAGGCGCCAGCTGGCGTCCTCAAAGGCCGGGGAGGGCTGCAGCCGGATATGAGGATGCTGCCATACGCCCAGGGCTTTGAGGTGATCCTGGGCGGTCTGCCGGGCCTGGCTGAGGCGTGGGAATAGCCAGCGCCGCAGGGTTTCCCAGAGCAGCCGGTCTTTGGCCGTCGGCGTCAGGGCCGGGTCTTGCAAAGGGCCCGCCAATTCCGGCTGTGCCAGCCAGAAGGCTGCGGCAGTATGATGACGGCGGCTCAGGGTGGTTAAATATGCCAAAAAATCAAGCTGTTTGCTGTGGCTGAGGGGAAGGGTTTGGAACCAGGGCAGGAGGGCCTGACGATCGGCAACCGGCCACTGGCTGAGGCGGGCGCCGGCAATTACACTCAGACGCCGGCGCGCGGCCAGCTCCTGCCAGGGTTCTTCCAGGGTCAGCAGGGCCAGATGGTGCTGCAGGATGGTGGGTGAGGGCGGCAGGCCGAGTTTGGGCAGGTGGTCGCGGAGCACAACCTCCTGGGGAAAGAGGGCCAACAGGCGCTGGCACATGGCGGCCGCCTCCAGGGGATTAAAGCCCCGGCCCAGGGCGTTGTCGTGCAGGGAGGCCAACAGACACCACTGCGGGGTTGTTTCTGGTGGCACCAGGAAGACCGGGATTGTGGGCCAAGCCAATTCCTGCAGGACCAGAAAACGCTGCCAGCCGGCGATGATCTGCCCCCGGCCGTCCGGCCGCTGTCGTACCAATGGCGGCTGCAGCAAGCCCAGGGTTTGGATAGAGGTGCGCAGGGGCGCCAGATCAAAGCCGGCGCTGACCACAAAAGTGCGGTCGGCTTCGTCTAGGCTGGTCCGATCGATGCGGACCAGTTCCATGGCCGGAATGGCAAAGTTGCTGGCAGGATGCCTCGGCGGCACAGTTTACCTCCATGATGTTCCTGTCGGGGCGAGGGGCGGGAGTCTGTAGGGCGGGCGGTGCATACCCTACAGAGCAATGCCGTAGTAGGGGGGCATTGCCCACCCTACTAAGCTAAGCGACTAAGCAACGTACCTGACCAGGCTCAAGAGAGTATTCAATAATCCCAAAGCAATGAGGGCCGCCACCGCCCCCGCCGCGGTCTGCTCCGCCAGACTTTCCCAATGATCTTTGGTAGCCAGGCCGTAGTAAATGGCGATGCTGCCCATGGCCATGGCGAAAAAGACAATTTTGCCGGCGCTGATGACGACATCTTCCCAGTTCAGGGCCGCCAGGAAGGAGCGCCATAATTTTTGCCAATAAATATCGGTCAACACTTGGCCGAACAGATAGCCGCCGATAATGGCGCTAAAGAGAAAGATGCCGAAGAGGATGATGAGGGAAAGGAGCAGCCCCCAAAACCGCGGGGCGCCCACGACCAGTTCCGGTTCCAGACCTAAAAGTTCCAGTGCTTCCATTTCCCGGTCCAGTTTCATGGTACCGATTTCCACAATCATGGCGGCTCCGGAGCGCAGCAGGACCAGCAAGGCTGTGAGGATGGGCCCCAGTTCCCTGACGACCACAATGACCAAAAGGCTGCCGATGAGTTCTTCCAGATGGATCTTCCGCAGTTGGGCGGCGATATAGACGATGATGGACAGGCCCAGGAGCAGGCCGGAAAGGGCGACGATGGGCCAGCCCAGGACGCCCAGGCGATAGATCTGTTGGGCGTATTCGCGAATCATCAGGCGAGGGCTGCCGAAAGGGCGGCCAAGGGTGGTGAGGAGCCGATAAAACAGGGCGCTGATGCCGATAAAGGTGGTCAGGGAGGCCACCGCCCGTCGCCACAAGGCCCCAAAAAATGCCAGTGGATCGAGAGAGCCCGGTTGTGTCATGCCTTACCCCTGGACCGCGGGGTGGGGCTGGCCAGGGAGCCGGAGGGTCATGGCCAGGCCTCCCGTGGGCTGGGGGGTGAGGGTCAGGGTGCCGCCGTGTTGGCGGGCGATGGCGGCCAGCACAAAGGGTCCGAGAGGCGGGAGGGACGTCTGGTCGATCTGAAACGGCCGCAGAAGCCGGTCAATCTCGGCCTGAGTAACACTTTGCCCTGGAAAGGTCAAGGAGAGGAGGAGGGCGCCGGCGGGATCAGGGGCGACCTGCCAGGATACTTCTCCGGGCGGGGTCATGGCCGTAAGGGCGAAATCTACCATCAGCAGCAGGGCCAGGATTAAATTGGCTTCGCAGCCGGAGAGGGCCTTGACGGGCTGTTGGCTGATTTGGAATGAGACCCCGTGGGGAAGCAGCGCCCGGAGAAGGTGGGCGAGCTGTTGCAGAGGCTGGGCCAGCGACACCTCCTGCCAGGACTCTGGCCGGGGGGCGAAAAGGTCGGCCCAGGCGGCCGGATCAATCTGATCCTGGCCGGCCGCGGTCAACCGGGGAAGAACGGCGCACAGCAGACGGCCGCGGGCGGCCTGGCCCTCCTGGGCAACCAGCCGGTCGGCCAGCGTCTGCAGGGTTGCGCCCAGATGCAGGCAGAATCGTTGCAACTGCTGGAGTTCAGTAATATTTTTGGCATCGAGCTGTTTGAGGTGGATCTGCAGGGAGACCGGATCCAGGCTGGCGCCTTCGGCCAGAGCCGTTGCCAGGCTGGTGTAACCTGTCAGCAGGCCGGCGGTGCGGCGACTCTGCCAACGGAATCCCAAGAGACCCACGATCAGGGCAAAGCAGGTGACCACGGCCATCGCTCCCAGCAGGGTTTGACGCAGTGTGTTCCTTTCCGCGTCGAGCAGGAGCAGGAAACGGCGCATGGCGTCGATACTGATGCCCACCTTCACCACCCCCCAGAAGGCTGCGCCCCGCTCGGGCAGAGGGATATATAAGGGGAAATACCGCAGCAGGAGCTCGCTTTCCACTTTGCGTCCCTGATTGACGGCTTCCAAGAGGGTGCGGTCCACCCGCTGCTCCCGGATCAGCAGGCGGATGAGATCAGCTTCGGGACCGGCGTAGGTCCGCCAGATTTTTTGGGGGGCCCGTTCCGCCTCTGTGTGGGCAAAACCGGTGGGAAAGAAGGAATAGGAGAGATACTGGCCGTCGGCATTCAGGTGGCGGCTGATGAGTTCGATTCCCCGGATGGTCTCATTGAAGGTCACTTTCTCCCAGAGCAGCCGTTGCACCAGTTGATCCAGGGCGGCATCCTCGGCCGAGCCGGTCTCCAGGGCGCTGAGATGGGAAAATTCGAAGACCAGGAGGCGGGCAACGGTGTCGGCCTCTTTTTCAATCTCCTGTTGGACGGATTGGGTTACCTCATCCCAGAGGGTCGAAAAGGCAGCCTGGAGAAAGATCAGGAAGACGAGCAGGGAACAGGCCAGGGTCCCGAGAAAGACGACATTTTCCCGGTGCCGCAGGACGGCGGCCAGGGGCCGACCGGGTGCAGGTTGTTGGCTCCGATCAATCCAAGGGGACATGGCGTTTTAATTCCTCGGCGGCCGCCTGGATAGCCTGGGCCGGCGTCCGACGGCCGAACAGGGCGTCTTGCAGGTTTTTTTCCAGGATGTCGTTGAATCGTCGGCTATGCGGGCGAGGCCGCAGGGTTACGGTGGCGGAACCGAAGATATTCTCATACACCCGCAACACATCCGGGTTTGTGACCTGGGCCAGGGCAGTCTTGGAGGCCGGGACCTCGCCACTGTTTTGCGCCCGGAGCACCTGGACCTGATCGCTGTTGACCAGGTTGAGGAACTGGCTGGCCAGGTTTTTGACCCCGGGCATGGTGATGGCAAAGCGATTGACCGCCCAGCCGAAGGAGCCGATATTAGAAAATTTCAGGGGCCGACCGCTTTGCGAGGGGATGGCGGTGACGCCGATCTGGTTCATACTCTTTAAAGCGGCCCGGCTCTGCCATTGGGGGTCGGCGAGCAGGCGGCGCAGGTCGTGGAGGCGGGTGTTCCAATTAATCATGAAGAGGGCTTCGCCCCGCAGGAAGGCCTGTCTGAGGCTGGCCGGCGCCGCCAGGCGGGGCAAGGCGGCCGGACCGGGAGCGATGGTTCCCTGCATGCTGCAGATTTCACTCAGGGCCGCTTCGGCTTTGGCCAAATTCTCGGGCTGGAGGAAGATCAAGTTCCCCCGCTCATCATGGGTTTGGCCGCCAAAGCCCCAAAAAATCGGATAGAAATCATTGACGAAGTTGGTGACATGGAAGATGAGCCCATATTGCAGGGATTTTTCCCGGGCCAGGATGTCTCGGCTGATGGCTTTTAATTCCTCCCAGGTGCGGGGTGGGGTCTTGTTATGGGCAGCGAGCAGATCCTGGCGATAAAAGAGGATATTGCCTTTAATGGAGTTGGGCACCCCCATCAGTTCTTCCACCGCGCCGCCGGTGGGGCTGGGCTGATGGAGGGAGAAAGCCTGGGCCACGGCCGGGACCAAACCCTCGGCGGCATAGATGCCGGTACTGGCCAGAGGGGTGAGCCAATTGCTGGCGGCGTAGCGCCGCACCCACGGGGCATCCAGAAACAGGACGGTGGGGGTGGGGCTTTCGGTGGCCAACCCCAGCACGAAGGGCTCATAGGCCAGAAAGGCATCGGGAACATAGATGCCGATGAAATTACGGCTGAACCCGGGGGCCTTGGGGGTTAAACCCTGGGCTGCCAACTGCTCCAAAATGGCTTTGGTCTGGGTATCCAGGACAAAGCTGAATGTTCCTAAAGGGGTGACGTCGGGAGTCCCTTGACAACCCCAGAGGAGGCTCAAGGCCAGGCAAAAAAGCAGGAAACGGGTCATGGTTGCTACCTCTCGGCTCCCCTGGTGGTGCTGTCGCCAGGCCGGCGGTCTGAACCTGACAAGAGCGGCAGCCCCAGGTTCTGAGAAACCTGGCGCCAATAGCCATCGACCTGGAGAAGATGCAGCAGCAAAAGGCAGCCCAGCAAGCCCAGGGCTTCCAGGAGAAAGACGGCGGTATAGGCCAGCCGCGGCGTTCCGAAGCGATGCAGGCCGTGGTCCAGAAAGAAGCCGCCGGCCATCTCCCCCAAGGCCAGGGCCAGGCCGGAGATCAGGTTCCATAACCCCATAAAAATCCCGCCAAAAACCGGGTGGGCCAGCCGCATGGTGAGATGGGAGAGACCGGCATTGTAAAAACCCTTGGCAAAGCCGAGGAGCCATAAACCGGCGGTGGCCATGGCGGCCTGGGCCTGCCAGGCACTCATCCCCAAGAGAGCGAAGGCTGCGGTTCCCAACCCCAGGCCGATGGGGAGATTGACGATGTCCCCCAGGGCGGCGGGGTGCCGCAGGCGCCAATAGGCGGCTCCCATCCCAAGTATGGTGCCGTAGGCGGTGATCATGCCAAATTTCGTGGTCTCCCCCACCGGCAGGTGCAACACCTCGCCGCCGAAAGGCGTCAGGATAAAGCTTTGCATGGCCAGGAAAAAGACCGAAGCCGCCAGGAAGCCAAAGAACAGGAGGGCCTGATTGCTTTGGCCAAAACTCACCAGGCACCGGCCCAGACTGGCGACTGCTTGCGGCCGGGGCCGGACCACCGGCTGGGGGATTTCCACGCCCCGGATGCTGACCAAGGTGATGACGGCGGCCACCAGGGTAAACAGCCAAAAAATCCCTTGGAGGTGATGGATCTGCTCCCCGGGGAAAAGGTAATGAAAACAACCGGAGCCGACGATCATGCCGGCCAGGGTCAGGATCCAGACCATGGTCATGGCCGTGCCCCGGCGGTGTCGGGGCAGTCTATCCACCAATAAGGCGTTGACGGCCGTGGCTGAGATCGTGGTGCCCACCCCGAACAGGCTGAACAAAGCGACCCCCAGCCAAAGAAGCTGCCGATCGGCGGGGGCTGCGGCCAGCATTAACCCCCAGGTGGGAAACCAAGGAGTGACGGCGAGACTCAGGCCCATGCCAGCCAGGATGAAGGGCGTCCGGCGCCTTCCGGTCGGCTTTAGTTTATCCGAAAAAAAACCGGCGATCAAACCGGAAGGTGTGGCCAGATGTTGAAAGGCGAAGATAAAGGCGATGAGGCTGGCCGGGGTCTGATACTCCACGATGAGGACGCGGTTCAAAACATTGGTAATTAACACCACCAACAGCGAAGTGGCAAACCGGATGATCCCCAGTTTCAGGATGACGAGATTGTCATGACGGGTCAGGGTTGGCATTGCCTTGGCTTCAATGTGACCGTAAGGTTGTCACATAACGGAAAAACGGTTTTCGGTTGTCAGTTGGCGGAGGAGAGGGAGAAATTTATCCCCTCACCCCCACCCTCTCCCCGCACCGCGGGGCGAGGGTGGTGAGGACTGGCCGGAGGCAAGCGAGCGGATCATTGGAGGGGCGGTTCGCGAACCGCCCCTACGGCTTACCTCCATCTGAGGCAAGTTACCCCTTTGCTCTGGGCTGGGCCCGGCGGCCGGGTTTATCCCAGGTCGGATTTTTATGACCACTGGGCCAGCAGGTGCTCATACAACTGCAGGTAGGCAGAGACCATGGCTGCCTGGGAGAAATTCTCGGCCACATGGCGCCGGCAGACCCCGGGGTCAAGAAGAACCACAGCCCGGATGGCCTGGAGAAAATCGGCCGGAGAGCGGGCGATGAAGCCGGTTTGACCGGGGACAATGATTTCCGGCGCCGCGCCCCGATCTGAGGCGATGACCGGGGTGCCGCAGGCCATGGCCTCCAGCATCACCAGGCCAAAGGCCTCATCAACCTCCAGGGGCAGGAGCAGGGCCCGGGCCCGGCCCAAGAGATCAAGTTTGCGGGCAAAATCCGCCGGTCCCACATAGACGCAGCGCCGGTCATCCAGGTGCGGGGCGATCTGTTGATCAAAGTAGGGCCGATCGGGCTCGAAGACGGGACCGGCACAGACCAGACGGATGCCCGCCTCCTGGGCCAGGCGGATGGCAGTGTGCAACCCCTTTTCCGGGTAGATCCGCCCCAAAAACAGGAAATAATCCTCTTTGGCCGGAGCCAGGCGATAGGCCTCCACCTCCAGCCCGTGGGGAATCAAGGAGACGTTGGGATGGCCGGCGAGCTGGCGGCGCTGGAAAGCACTGACGGCGACCAGGTGCACCTCGGGGAAATGGAGGAGATAATCCCGTTTGGCCGCGGTAATGGGCGTATGCAGGGTGATGACCAGGGGGCTGGCGGCCGCCACCGCCTGCCAGAAGCCGGCGGCGTTTTCCAGGTGGGAATGGACCAGGTCAACGGGGTGCTCCTGTAAGAAGCGCCAGGCATAGGCCAGGTGCAGGTTTTCGGAAAATTTCTCGGGCGGCCAGAAGGATTGGGCAAAAATCCCGGCGGTGGGCGGGGCCAGGGTGGAGTCGCCGGAGCAGAAAACCAGGACTTCCTGACGGCGTCGGCGCAAACCCCGGATTAATATATCCACCATCAGTTCCGTGCCCCCATAGGTAACGGGCGGTACGGGAATCCAAGGGGGGGCGATGTGGGCCAGTCGCATCAGACCTCCTGAGCCACGATGGCGGCGATGGCCGGCAGGGTGCGCAGGGGCGGCAGGGTCTCTTCCCCCACGGCGACCGTTAACCATTGGGGAGGTCCGGACGGTGTTTTGGCCGGCAAGGGGAGGTGTAAGGGGCCCGGCGCTGGAGTCGGCTGGTGCCAGGTCAGCACGCCGGCCTGGACCAAAACCTCCCAGAGGGTATGAAAGACTGTGGCCGCCATCTGATCCAGGCCAGCCCGGCGTCGATCCGAGCGCAGGGGGGCATGGCGATGATCCATCTGGCCCACGAATACCTGGGCCAGGGCGGCCAGATCAGGGCGGCCGGGCTGAAGCTGGAGTTGATCCAGGGCCAACAAAAGCAAGATAAGGATTTCAATGCCGTAGCCGGTCTTAAAGGGCAGGGCCGACCAGAAGGCCATGGTGGCGGCCATCTCCCCGGACAGCAAGTAGACCAGTTCTTGCAGGCGCGGCAGACCGGGATGGGGCAGGGCCGCCAGCAGGGACCGGACGAAGGTATTCAACCGTCCGCCGCGGGGGCGGAAATAGACGACCTTGGCCGCCTCCACGCCGGTAAACCAGAGCAGGGTCCCGGCCGGACCCAGACACCAGGGCGTATGAAAATAGCCCGGCCGGATATCGGCATCCAGAAACTGCACGATGGCCCGCGGGTCGGTGATATGCCGGGCGTCCAGGAGGTGGTGCAGGAGGGCCCGCATGACGGCCCCCTTGCCCCAGGCGCAGCCGACCTGATCCGGCGGCGGCGCCTGTTGGGCCACGAAGAGGCGGAGCCAGGGAAACTGCCGGGGCAGCAGGGCCAAAGCCCCGGGGTCCGAAGCGCCGCAGGCCAGCCAGCCGGCATCAATAAAGGTCCCGGCCAGCGGCTGCAGAATGGTCAGCAAATGTTCCAGATTGGCCGCTTCGCTGCTGTCTTTGACCGGGAAAACGACGTGCAGCGGACGAGCCTGGCGCTGTTTGAGGGCCACGAGATCGGCGACGGGCCAGGCGTCGGCCCGGATCAGCCCCAGAGGCGGGCAGACACTGCCCTGGCCCAGATGGTACGGATCCAGAAAGGACAGAGGCCGGCTGGGGATCAGCCCCATATCGCCTCCACGGCGGCGGACCTGACTGCGGGTTGGGCCAGCCAGCTCTGCAGTTGCCGCCACCAACCGACAAGCTCAAGATACGTCGTTAAAACCGTGGGATCGGTCGGCGGGGTTTCGCAGATCGCCAGGTTGGCCAGAGTCTCCTTGGCCGCGGCAACATCCCCGGCCGCCAGATACTCCCGGGCCAGAACCGTATGGGCCCGGTAGGCCATGAGATCCAGAGCGTCGGTGAGAAATTTTCCCGGATAAGGCCAGAAATCCCGGGGGCTTACCGGGTTGGGGACCAAAGCGGCTTCCTGGCCCCAGAGCTTCTGGCGGGTATACCAGAACCGCTGCAGATCCTGGCGCAACCGCTGCCAGACAGGATGGGGCTTTTGGGGCGGCGCATGAACGATCCGCAAGCCGGGGTCCAGGAAGAAGGGCACCCCAAACATGCGGGCGTTCAGGACATAATCGGTGTCTTCGCCCCGGGGCAGGGCTGGATCAAAGGGGAGGAAACGCAGTAGGGATGCGGGCAGGGCCATGTTGCCGCCCAGGGCCAGCGGCGTCGGCAGCAGGACCGAGCCGGCAGCGGCCAGTTCCTGGAAGGCTTCATTCATCCAGCGAATTTTGGGCCAATAGCGGACCCAGGCCCCTGTCGGCTCTGGGGCCAAAATTTCCCCGGTGGGACTTTCGTAGAGGCCGGCCAACCCGAAAAGGCTATGCTCCCGGGCCAACTGGACTATAGCCGCGGCCAGGCGCGCCAGAAACCCGGCATCGGCGACGATTTCGTCATCATCCAGACTTACCACGACATCGGCGGCCAAGAGATGGGCCAGCACCAGGGTAAGATTGCGGATGGCGCCATAACTCTGCAGGGAGAGCAAGCGGTTAAACTCTCGGCGGCCGTGGCTTTGGCAAAAATGCTG